>NZ_JBFUIN010000222.1:0-5331 GCF_056401855.1 Bacillus sp. P4_D3 | reverse complement strand
GTTACGAGGTCCTGGGGATTTCTTTGGAAGTAAGCAAAGTGGTCTACCAGAATTTAAGGTTGCTGATATGGTGCATGATTATCGGGCGTTAGAAACAGCAAGACAAGATGCGGCGATACTAGTTGATTCAGAAGCGTTTTGGCATAATGATCAGTATGCTTCGCTGCGTACTTATCTTGATGGGACAGGTGTGTTCCAGGGAGAGAAGCTCGATTAAAAGTAGTCTGCAAAAGTTTTTGTTGCATTCTACTTTTAATGATTATATACTACTTTTAGTACCTAGTCATAAAAATGGATGGTGCGGTATGAAAAAAAGAAGAAGTAAAAAAGAAAGACAGGAATTATTACAACAAACAATAGAAACGAATCCTTTTATAACGGATGAAGATTTAGCGGAAAAATTTCAAGTGAGCATACAAACTGTTCGTCTTGATCGTATGGAATTATCTATTCCTGAATTAAGAGAACGAATTAAGCATGTGGCTACAAAACAACATGAAGAAGATGTGAAATCTTTACCGTTAGAAGAGGTTGTCGGAGAAATTATCGATATAGAATTAGATAGACATGCGATTTCTATCTTTGAAGTAAAGGTAGAACATGTATTTAAAAGAAATCAAATTGCTCGTGGGCATCATTTGTTTGCGCAAGCAAACTCACTAGCTGTTGCGGTTATTGATGAAGAATTAGCTTTAACTGCAAAGTCCACCATTCGATATATTCGTCCTGTAAAATTAGGAGAGCGTGTTGTTGCAAAAGCACGTGTTGAAGATGTAGAGAATGATAAAGGACGGACGGTTGTCAAAGTGCGTAGCTTTGTAGGAGAAGAACTTGTTTTTACAGGCACTTTTGAAATGTATCGATCTAGTAATTATAGTGAGGAAGGTAACAACTTATGAAAATCGCAATAGATGCAATGGGCGGCGATCATGCACCAAAGGCTGTAGTATTAGGAGCAATGAAAGCTATTAAGGAATACTCAGATTTACATATTACGTTAGTAGGGAAAGAAGAGGGAATTCGTCAATATTTAACGAGTGAAGAACGAATTACTATACTTCATACGGACGAAAAAATTGAATCGACAGACGAACCAGTAAGAGCGGTTCGTCGAAAAAAACAAGCTTCAATGGTACTAGCGGCGCAGCAAGTAAAAGACGGCGTAGCGGATGCTTGTATATCAGCAGGTAGTACAGGAGCTTTGATGGCAGCTGGATTGTTTGTTATTGGTCGTATGGAAGGAATTGAACGACCAGCTTTATCACCTACAATGCCAACTGTTGATGGAGAAGGTTTTGTTATGTTAGATGTTGGAGCCAACGTTGATGCAAAACCAATTCATTTATATCAATATGCAGTAATGGGCTCTGTTTACGCAGAGAAGGTAAGAGGAATTAAAAATCCACGCGTTGGACTTTTAAACGTTGGAACAGAGGATGGTAAAGGAAACGAGCTTTCAAAACAGGTCTTTGCTATGCTCAAGGATGCACCAATTAATTTCGTTGGAAACGTTGAATCAAGAGATTTATTGCAAGGTGTAGCAGACGTTGTTGTATGTGATGGTTTTACGGGTAATGTAGCGCTAAAATCATTAGAAGGAACAGCACTTGCGTTATTCTCTATGTTAAAAGAACAATTAATGAGTTCGTTTACGAGCAAATTAGCAGCAGCGGTATTAAAACCAAAACTTATGGTATTGAAAGATAAAATGGATTATTCGGAGTATGGAGGAGCGGCGTTGTTTGGATTGAAAGCTCCTGTCATTAAGGCTCACGGTTCTTCTAATGACCAATCGATATTTAGTGCGATTCGTCAAACGAGAGAAATGGTAGCGAAAGAAGTAATTCCTACAATTTCAAGTGTAATGGAGAAGGAGCCGCTTCAATAAGAGGAGGATTTGAAATGGGAAAAATAGCATTTCTTTTTCCGGGCCAAGGTTCACAGGCAGTTGGAATGGGTAGACAGTTAGCGGAGAATAATAAAGAGGTTGCGAAAGTGTTTGCAAAAGCGGATGAGGTTTTGCATGATTCTCTTTCAGAAGTTATTTTTGAAGGACCGCAGGAAAAGTTAACATTAACGACAAATGCGCAGCCGGCACTATTAACAACGAGCTTTGCAATTTTAACAGCTTTGAAGGAGTATGATATTACACCTGATTTTGTCGCAGGACATAGTTTGGGTGAATATAGCGCTCTTGTAGCTGCTGGTGCATTAACATTTGAAGACGCTGTATATGCTGTAAGGAAACGCGGGGAATATATGGAAGAAGCTGTTCCAGGCGGGGAAGGTGCAATGGCAGCTATTTTAGGTGCGGATCCGGATATGCTGAAACGAGTTACAGAAGAAGTAACAAGTGAAGGATACGCAGTACAAATTGCTAATATGAATAGTACGAAGCAAATTGTTATTTCTGGAACAAAGCAAGGAGTAGAACTTGCTTCTCAAAGAGCGAAAGAAAATGGCGCTAAAAGAGCAATTCCGCTCAAAGTAAGTGGACCGTTTCATTCCTCGCTTATGAAACCAGCTGCTGAGAAATTCCAAAGTGTTTTAAATGAAATTACAATTCAAGACACGAATATTCCTATTATTGCAAATGTTACGGCGGATGTTATTACACGTGGTACAGATATTCAAGAAAAGCTAATTGAACAGCTCTATTCGCCTGTATTATGGTACCCATCTATTGAGTATATGGTGAATCAAGGGGTAGATACATTCATTGAAATCGGACCTGGAAAAGTACTTGCTGGTCTTATGAAGTCGATTGATTCTTCAGTGAAAGCATATGCGATATATGATGAAGAGACATTAAAAGATACCATTTCAAATTTGAGAGGAGAAAGCTGATGTTAAAAGGGAAAGTAGCATTAGTAACTGGTGCTTCACGTGGGATTGGTCGTGCGATTGCCATTGATTTAGCGAAACAAGGGGCAAATGTTGTAGTAAATTATGCTGGTAATGAGCAAAAGGCGAATGAAGTAGTTGATGAAATAAAGAAATTAGGTTCAGATGCCATTGCAGTAAGAGCAGATGTTGCAAATGCTGATGATGTTACAAGTATGGTGAAACAAACTGTAGATACGTTTGGACAAGTTGATATTCTTGTAAATAACGCTGGTGTAACAAAAGATAATTTATTAATGCGTATGAAAGAAGAAGAATGGGATACAGTTATTAATACAAACTTAAAAGGTGTTTTCTTATGTACGAAAGCAGTATCGCGCTATATGATGCGTCAACGTCATGGACGTATTATTAATATCGCTTCTGTTGTTGGTGTAACAGGAAACCCAGGACAAGCAAATTATGTAGCTGCTAAAGCTGGTGTAATTGGATTAACAAAAACATCAGCAAAAGAATTAGCGAGCCGAAATATTACTGTAAATGCAATTGCCCMAGGGTTTATTGCGACTGATATGACGGATGTATTAGATGAAAATATAAAAGCAGAAATGTTAAAATTAATTCCTGCGGCTCAGTTTGGAGAAGCACAAGATATCGCAAATACTGTAACGTTTTTCGCTTCTGATCAAAGTAAATATGTTACAGGTCAAACGTTAAATGTTGACGGCGGTATGGTAATGTAATAAAAGAATCGATTTCACCTAGTTTTTTTKGACAATATTTTATATAATATTTGAGGGGAGGTGAATAAAATGGCAGATGTTTTAGAGCGTGTAACAAAAATTGTCGTTGATCGTTTAGGAGTAGAAGAAACTGAAGTAGTACCAGCTGCAAGCTTCAAAGAAGATTTGGGCGCAGACTCCCTAGATGTAGTAGAACTTGTAATGCAATTAGAAGATGAATTCGAAATGGAAATTTCTGATGAAGATGCTGAAAAGATTGCTACTGTTGGCGATGCTGTGACTTACATAGAGAGTCATCTATAATGCTTAAGTGAAGTCCCGTTTTTTAACGGGGCTTCTCGGCTTATATCTGGAGGGACCTATGCCGTACCGAAAACATAGAGAAAAAAAATACGAAACAAAATATCGTGAAGCTTTTAAAGTATTTCAAGAAAAGATAGGTATTACGTTTACAGATGAAAAATTATTGATTCAAGCATTTACGCATTCATCGTATGTGAATGAGCATCGAAAAAAACCGCATGAGGACAATGAGCGTCTTGAATTTCTTGGCGATGCTGTATTGGAACTCACTGTATCACAGTATCTGTTTCAAAAATATCCGACAATGAGCGAAGGAGAGTTAACAAAACTACGTGCAGCTATTGTATGTGAGCCATCTCTTGTTCGTTTTGCAAACGAAATGTCATTTGGTAGCCTTGTTTTATTAGGAAAAGGTGAGGAAATGACGGGTGGACGTGAACGACCAGCTTTATTAGCGGATGTCTTTGAAGCGTTTATTGGTGCCCTTTATCTTGATCAAGGGCTAGAAACAGTTTGGGGATACTTAAAAGAAGTTGTATATCCAAAAATTAATGAAGGTGCTTTTTCTCATGTGATGGATTATAAGAGTCAATTGCAAGAATTGATTCAGCGTGATGGTAGTGGCAATGTTGAGTATCAAATTTTGCAAGAAAAAGGACCGGCCCACAACCGAGAATTTGTGTCCCGTGTAACTTTAAATAATGAGGCATTAGGTCTTGGAAGTGGTAAGTCAAAAAAAGAGGCAGAGCAACAAGCTGCTGCAGAAGCATTGAAAAAATTAAAAGAACAATCATAAGGAATCCCCCTTTGAATGAGGGGGATTCCTTATGCATAGAATGAAACTTTCCTTTTATTTATAAATAAAAGGAGTGGGGAATCCGTATAGTAGCTTGTTTTCGTACAGACAACGTTTACAACAACGGAGAATAGGAGGAAGGCCTTTCGTGTTTTTAAAAAGATTAGAAATAGCAGGATTTAAATCTTTTGCTGAGCGTGTATCTGTCGATTTTGTTCCAGGTGTAACTTCTGTAGTAGGACCTAACGGGAGCGGGAAAAGTAATATTACTGATGCAATTCGCTGGGTACTTGGTGAACAATCTGCAAAGTCATTACGCGGTGCAAAGATGGAGGATATTATTTTTGCCGGCAGTGATACGAGAAGAGCGGTTAATGTTGCTGAAGTTACATTAACTTTAAATAATGAAGACCAACGCCTACCGATTGAATATAACGAGGTGTGTGTAACGCGTCGTGTATCTCGTTCGGGTGATAGTGATTTTTATATTAATAAACAATCTTGTAGATTGAAAGATATTATTGATTTATTTATGGACTCTGGTATGGGAAGAGAAGCTTTTTCAATTATTAGCCAGGGGAAAGTCGAAGAGATTTTGAGTAGTAAATCAGAAGAACGTCGTGGTGTATTTGAAGAAGCTGCGGG
>NZ_JBFUIN010000221.1:0-5354 GCF_056401855.1 Bacillus sp. P4_D3 | reverse complement strand
CCATCATACATCACTTTGCTCCGTTTCGTTGAGGAAATAGCATATAAAGAAGGGTATCAAGTAATAGTTTGTAATATAGAAAATAAGAATAGATACATAGATATGTTGGAGCAAAATAACATTGCAGGCGTTATAATGACGAAATCTGTTTTTCGAAGTATAGGAGAGATCTCACTTCCTTTCGCTGTGCTTGAAGGACGGCAATCTCTTATGAGCTATTATGAAAGTGGACAGAAAGCTGTTTCTTTATTAAAAGAGAAAGGCTGCCAGTTTCTTGCTTATATCGGTGAGGGAGTAGAGAGTGAAGAAATGGAAGAGCATGTGGCAGGATTTCTAGATACTGCTTGGAAAGAAGGACTTTCTTATCGAGAGGAAATTGTCCAAGGGTATACGAATCAACAGTTTCTTGAATTGTTACAAAAGCATCCATACATAGATGGGGTTGTAGCTTCAAGTGATAAGGTCGCTATTGAGCTAATCAGGGCGGCGAAAACTCTTAATATTCATATACCAGGTAATTTGCAAATCATTGGATTTAACGGGAGTTTAGAGGGTGAATGGATAAGTCCATCATTAACGACGATTGGAAGTTATATCGAAGAAAATGGGGAAATAGCTTTTCAGCAGTTAATAGGAAAAATAAAGAAGAAACAAGTGGAACAAGAAGAAGTGGAAACAGAATTTAGATGTATTGAGAGAGAAACAACAAAGTAAAAGGTGCGTTTTTAAAACGCACCTTTTATAGTGTAATTGCGGCAATAAAGCCGAATATAAGTAACGGTATATTATAGTGTAGAAATGTTGGAACACATGTATCCCATATATGATGGTGCTGACCATCAGCATTTAAACCGGACGTTGGTCCAAGTGTACTATCAGATGCTGGAGAACCTGCATCACCAAGTGCACCAGCTGTACCGATAATTGCGATTGTAGCCATGGGACTAAATCCGAGCTGGACGCATAACGGTACGAAAATTGTTGTTAAGATTGGGATGGTTGAAAAGGAAGAACCAATTCCCATCGTAACGAGAAGTCCAATAACCAGCATAAGAAATGCAGCAAGCGGTTTATTATTTCCGATTATATGTGCACTCGCTTGCACAAGAGATTCAACATGTCCAGTTTTTCGAAGAACAGCGCCAAATCCAGCGGCAGAAATCATAACAAATCCGATAAAGGACATCATACGCATTCCGCTCGTTAAAATAGCATCGGCTTCTTTAAGAGGGAGACTACCGCTAACTGATAAGACGATAATACCTGCTAAAGCACCAAAAATCATTGATTCTGTTGCTAATTGCACAGTTAATGTAGCGAGTATTGATAATAAACCAAAAGTAATGCTTCTTTTCGTATAGGGAACGATTTCATTCTGTGCAGCATGAATTTGTTCTGTTGCATATGTACGTGGTTTTCGGTATGTAATGAAAACTGCTACACATAATCCGATAATCATACCGATTGCTGGAATAGTCATCGCTTTTGGAATAAGTGCGACATCAAATGTAAGACCGCTTTGCGCAGCATTTGTTTGTAATACGTCATGATAAATTTTTCCGAATCCTGCTGGGACCCACATGTAAGGGGTAATTAATCCAAATGTAATAAGACATGTTACAAGCCTACGATCCACCCTCAGCTCATTTAATACTTTCAAAAGTGCTGGAATTAAGATTGGGATGAAGGCGATATGAACAGGGATAATATTTTGTGAGAAACAAGCCATTGTTAAAATGATAAATAATATAAGTATTTTAGAATAGACTTGTTTTTTCGTGTCTTGTTCGTTGCCGATCCATTTTAAAGCTGATTGGATCATTGCATCAGGAAGTCCTGTTTTTGAAAGGGAAATAGCAAATCCACCGAGCATTGCGTAGCTTAATGCGATAGGAGCACTGTTCCCAAGACCGGCTGTAAAAGTACTAATTGTTTCTGAAATACCGAGTCCGCCGATAAGTCCGCCTGTTAAAGCTCCAACGATAATGGCGACAATGACTTGGACACGTAACAAACTAAGCAGTAGCATGACTGCTACTGCGATGAGTACAGCGTTCATAATAAATGTAATCTCCCTAATTTTTATTCTGTTAAGGCAAGCAAGTGTTTGTAGTGACATATACTTGCGACATATCATTATAAAATGTTTTCTATGAAATGTAAAAGAGCCTTTCGTTATGTATGTTGAAAAGATAGTTCTTGTTTAATTGATTGTAAAGATTTGGCGAATAGTTCAGGCTCTTCTAAATCTGGAGAATGTGCCGAGTTTGGAAACCAAACCATCTTTTTAATAGGAGCTTGAATGATATCGCAATATTGTTGAACGAGTGCATAAGGAGTTTGATAATCATAGCGACCAGAACAAAAATAAACAGGAACAGATAAACTTGAAATAGACGAAAAGAAATCGATTGTTAGCATCTCTTCCCATAAAACTCCGGATTTTAAATTTCCTGCGAGAAATTTGAACCAGTCTAATAGCGTATATTCAGGAGAAAAGAAACCTTTTCGTATGAAAGAAAAGGAAGATCCGTTTTGTATTGCTCCGCCAAATGTACCAAGCCACTTTCTTTGAATAATGAGACGTCTCGTATCTAAAAAGGGTGGTTTCCCTAACTTTAAAAGAGAAGCTAATGCCTTTTTATGGTCATGTTTTTTTGCAGAGCTAATTAAATGTCGGTATAGTAATTCTTCGTTTTGCTTCATATGTACGATTTGACCGATGCCGATGTATGCTTCTATATATTTGGGATATTGACTAGCGATTTGCAGTCCGATAATACTCCCCCAAGAATGCCCAGCGAGAAACAATTTCTGTTTTTTAAAGCGTCTAAGAAGATAGTGAATGACTTCTTTTGCATCTGAAATAAATTGATCAATCGTAAAATTTGTTTGGATATCTCGCCATAAAAAGGATTTACCTGCCCCGCGTTGATCCCAATTAATAACGATAAAGTGCTTTTCTAACTCTTTTTGAAAATGACGAATAAAGCCGATTTGTGCCATACCAGGTCCACCGTGACAGCATAATAAAATAGGCTGTTCCACGTTTTGTCCGCGTATAAGGAGAGATTGTTTCCGGTCATTAATCATAACGCTTTCTATCGTAGCGATACTGTTAGGGATTAATTGCTTCTTTTCGTTATAAAACTGTGGTGTATAGCTACGAAAAAGCATATGTAAACCTCCTTTTCTTAAATGGTATGAATCGCACAGGCTCTTTCTTTTGCATATACTACTAGAAAATCATTGTATCATAACATACTGGTTTGATTTCAAGTTTAGGCGATTAAGAGAGGAGGGAGAATGTGACGATTGGAGAAATTATTGATTCTTTAAATAGACGCGAATCAATCGCTATTATAGCGAAACGGCTTGAAATGAGCCCATATACATTATCAAAGAAGTTAAGGGTGATTGGATATGAATATGATGGAGAGCAGAAAAAACGTATCTTTATAGGTGATGGTGAAGAGCCACGTCATTTGCAAATCCAAGAAGCTACTGCCCTTCAATATGCAAAAACAGACTATCAATTACTAATTTATGAACAATTACAAAGCATTTATGAATTGCTAAGAAAAAGAGAAGAAATAAGTGTTCAAATTATAAGTAAGAGCACAGAGAAAAAGAAACGAACCTTTTCAATTAATATAGAAGTATTAGCAAGACTAGATGTTATATCGGAATCGAAAGGGATTCAAAAGTCTAAAATTGTAGAAGAAGCACTACATGAATTTTTGCAACGGTATGATGTTAATCATGAAACGTATCCAGAGAAATAAAAGAAAGGATACTATGTTCCATATAAGAGCGTGTATCCTTTTTGTCTTATTTCATTTCATTTTTTGTTTCGAAAAGTAATATAGGAACCAAACGGCATGATTTTGTTCATCAGCTGCTGCGCGCCGAAATGTTTCTTTCACTTGTTGATTTGTCGTTTCGTCTGCAATTTCTAAGTAAAAATCAACTGTTCGTTGCTCATCTTGTATAGCGAATTCTAATCCGTTCAAATAAAGAGTTGGACATTCTTCAGTGATTTGGGGCTGAGGGTTTTTACCGGTTAAAAGGGTGTAGATTTGTACAAATTGGTGAAAATGTTTTATTTCATCTTGCCGAATTTCAAGGATTTGATTTCGTTCATTTATGTCTGGAGCTAAATTAGCTAATTTAGCATAACAATGAATGGCGCTATATTCTCCATTAATTGCTTTCTCAATACTACGAATGAGTTTGTCATTTTGTCGATATAATGTATCGTCATTGTTTGGATAGAAATACATACAAACCCTCCTATTATAGTTTTCTATATACTACGAGGAAACAAGGGGCTATGTGCTTATCCTTTACTGCACTAGAAGAATGACAATACGTATGACTCTAAAAGAAGAAGCTCCTTGCATATAAAAAGGAGCTTCTTCTTTCGAGTGTCACGCACTAGTTTGAATAGTATTTAGTTGATTTTTTGAATACGTCCATCAATAATTGGCTGAATTGGTTCTTTCACTTGTTTTACATAATCGACTAATGCTTCAAAATCGTTTGGACCAGTTTCAGTATTTTTTCCATTTTTAAAGGATACAAATCCATCGCCGCCAGAAGCTAGGAAGGCATTTGCAACTACGCTATACGTTTTCGTGGAAACTAATTCTTCACCATTGGTTAAACGGATATTCGTAACCTTTTCACCATTTGGTTTAATTGCATCCCAAGTGTATTGGATACCTGAAATTTGGAGCATTCTCGTTGTTCCTTTTTGCCATTGTTGATTTAAAATTTCACGAATATCTTGACCTGTTAAATCCATTTTAATTAATTGATTTCCGAAAGGCTGAATACCATATAACTCGCCCCATGTAATATCTCCAGCGTCTAGATCATTGCGAATTCCACCAGGATTCATAAGAGCGATTTGTGTTTGCATTGTTTGGCGCTGTGCATCGGCAATTAAATTTCCAAGGGTAGATTCACCAGCATCGTTTTGTTTACGGTCGATAGGTGCTGTAGATTTTCCGACAACTTCATTTACAAGCGGTGCAATTTTTTCTTTATATTGATCTAACTTTTGTTTTACTTGTTTATCAGGTTCTACACCTTCATGATATGTTGTGATAACTTCAGCTTTTTTCTTCACAATATCTTTTGTTTTTCTATCAATTGTTACATCTACGTCCGAGAAAGCCATTCCGTAAGAGTTCGCCTGTACGATGAGTTTATTATTTACAGTACCATTTACGTATGTATGACTATGTCCGCCGAAAATAACATCAACTTCGGGATCTGTTTCATTTGCAATGCGAGTAAGGTCACCGTTTGTTACACCAGTGTCATCAGTTGTACCTCCAACGTGTGCA
>NZ_JBFUIN010000220.1:0-5373 GCF_056401855.1 Bacillus sp. P4_D3 | reverse complement strand
CGGTTAGCTGAGATGGAGACGGGGTATAATCGGGAGACTGTTGATAAGCTTGTGCAGCGCTTCATCGATTATGGAAAGATTCTTTATGATGCGGATACGAGGGAGTTATTCGTTTTGAATTGGCTTCGTTATAATCCTGTGACGAATACAAATGTGGAGAAGTGTGTGCTTCGTGAGCTTAAGGGTGTGAAGAATAAGGAGTTTGTACATATGTTTCTTCAGAAGTGCGTAGAGGAGGAACTGAATGTTCCGATGCTTTTAGCTCATTTCGGTATGCCGAGTGATTTGGCCGTTCATGATGTTGATCCGGTTTGTGAAGAGGCGGAAGAAGAGGTTATAGAGGAAGAGACGGGAAGTCGCGTGTTTTCTTTTTATGAGCAACATTTTGGTAGTTTGTCTCCTCATACGGTAGAGGAACTGAGTGCGTGGATGGTTGATTTGTCAGAGGAGCTTGTGCTGAAGGCTCTTCAAATTGCGTTTGAGAATAATAAGCGAACGGTTGCTTATGTGAAGGGGATTTTGCGTGGCTGGCACGGGAAGGGATTTACGAAAGTGTCGGAGGTTGAGGCGGATACGGCTCAGTTTAGGAAGAAGGAGTCGTCTGTTAGTACTGGGGAGACGGAGGAGTTTTTGACGAGGTGCGAGGAGTGGGAGAAGAATGCGCTGTCAGAGGAAGAGTTGCAGCGCTTTTTAGCGGAACGCGGGTGGCGTCCATGAGTATTCAAAATGTGGAGGCGGAAAAGACGGTGTTAGGTTCTCTATTAATTGATGGAGAGCTTATTAAGGAGTGCCGTTTGACGGAGCATTATTTTTCTATGCCAGTGCATAAGTYTATATTTCGGTTAATGCGAAAAATTGAAGATGAAGGGCAACCAATTGATCTTGTGACGCTCGTTTCTCGGATGAATCCTAATTTTTTGGAGAATATCGGGGGAATGGAGTATTTTATAGCATTAATAGAGGGTGTGCCTACGACTAGCAACTTTTCTTATTATGAGGGGCTTGTTCGAGGTGCGTGGAAAATGTATCAGGCTGGCGTTCTCGGGCACAAGATGGGAGAGCGTCTTATTGCGGAGAAGAATGAGAAAATTATTGGTGAGACGATTACGGCGCTTTGTGAGTTAGAGGAAAAGGACTATGTATGTGAGTTTGATTTGAAGGATGCTTTAGTTGGTTTGTATGAGGAGCTTCATCAAGATACGAAAGAGAATACTGGTATTGAGACTGGTTATACATCGCTAAATAAGATGACGTGTGGATTACAGGAAGGTGATTTTGTCGTTCTTGGAGCGCGTCCTTCTATGGGGAAAACGGCGTTTGCGTTAAATATTGCACTGCATGCGGCGAAGTCTGGAGCGGCGGTTGGGTTGTTTTCATTGGAGATGAGCAGTAAGCAATTGTTAAAAAGGCTGGCGTCTTGTGCGGGTGAAGTGTCAGGAGGTAGGCTGAAAAATCCGAAGCATCGTTTTACGATAGAAGACTGGGAAAAGGTGAGTAAGGCGTTTGCGGAGATTGGTGAGTTGCCACTTGAGATTTATGATAAAGCAGGTGTTACAATGCAAGATATTTGGATGCAGACTCGTAAGTTAAAGAGGAAGCACGGTGATAAAAAGCTGTTAGTTATTGTAGATTATTTACAGCTTATTACGGGCGATCCGAAGCATAAGGGCAATCGATTTCAAGAGATTAGTGAAATTTCACGTAAGCTTAAGTTATTAGCGCGTGATTTAAATGTTTGTATAGTAGCATTGTCGCAATTGTCTCGTTCCGTAGAGTCACGTCAAGATAAGCGACCACTTTTATCTGATTTAAGAGAGACAGGACAAATTGAGCAAGATGCGGATGTCATTATGCTTATGTATCGAGAGGATTATTACGATAAGGAAACGGTGCAGAAAGAGATGACGGAGATCCATGTGGCGAAGCATCGGAATGGGCCTGTGGGTAGTTTTAAGCTGAGATTTTTGAAGGAGTTTGGGCGGTTTGAGGAAGGGAAATAGTTAAAAGACTGGAGTATCACTTTGCAAATAAAATAAAGCATAAGTGTTCCATTTCATTAACTTATGCTTTATTCTTTGATTCTTTGAATATGTTTCTTATTTTTCCATAAAGAAGGATTTTCTCTCTGTAGTAATCCATTGCTCCAAATCATCTTGGCTACGTTGTACAAGTCGATTCACTAAAACATCATGCCATACGTAATCCTCTAATAGGTATATATGAACGGGGTCATCTGTATAAAAAGCAATATTACGCTCTTCAAGTGATGGTCCATAAATCATCTCTTTAGAATCTATCGATAAAATAAACCAATGTTCTGTAGACAAGGTTTCTGTATAAGGTGTTATGCGATGGGCTTCTAGATTTTTAATGGGATTTTTCACATGCAGGGTAATGCCTTGTACTGTAACTTTATCAGCTACCTGAGATAGATCCTCTTTTAACGCTTCATACATCTCATCCCACATTGAAATGACAATACGTTGTTCTGCTTTTTTTATTAATGCCTGACAATAGCTAATGATTGTTTTATTGTCTTTTAAAGTAATCACTCGATTATCCGTTTTTTCCTCGGAAGTTTCTAGTTTTTTTAATGAATCACTGATTACTTCATAAGTAGACTGCCATTCTGATTGAGCCTTCTGTAAAAAGACTTCAACCGGTAGAGGTGAATAGCGAGTGGTGTCATTTATTTCTTCCTTCATGACAATTCCTTTTTCTACAAGGTTACCCAAAATCTCATAAATTCGCGCTCTTGGGATACCCGAATCCTTACTCACTTGGTAGGCTGTGACAGGCCCCTGTTTAACAAGAGATACATAAGATTTAGCTTCATATTCATTAAAACCAATTTTTTTAAGCTGTTGCACTATGTAGTCCACTTTTTTCGTCCTCCGATGTTTGCTTTTATATTTCAACGTTACAATAACTGTTTACATTTAGCAAATTATTAGTTACTATTCGAATAGTGACTAAAGGGGAGGTTAATAGTATGGATTTTTATTTAGACCCATCAGTATTAATTATTTTGATTGCTTTTGGATTTTTAGCTGCATTTATTGATTCAGTTGTAGGTGGTGGAGGACTCATTGCCTTACCCGCTTTATTATTTACAGGACTGAATCCAGCGAGTGCAGTAGCTACGAATAAACTAGCGTCGACAATGGGGTGTGCAACTAGTAATATTGTGTTTTATCGTTCTGGTAATCTTGATTTGAAATCGGCTTTTAAATTATTTCCACTCACTTTCATAGGTTCCATAATAGGGGCATGGACTGTTCATTTAATGAACCCAGAAGTACTGAAGCCATTGATGCTGATCATGCTTGGTGCGGTTGCTATTTATACGATATTCAAAAAGGATTGGGGTAGTATTTCTACTCATAAGAAATTGTCTGGTCGACACGTCATTATCTTTACTTTTTTTGTTTTTGCTATTGGTTTTTATGATGGATTTCTAGGTCCTGGCACAGGTTCGTTTTTAATGTTTTCTCTTTTATTTATTGGGTATGATTTTTTAAAAGCAGCAGGTAATGCGAAGTTTCTTAATTTAGGAAGTAATGTTGGTGCATTGTTGATATTTATGTATGTAGGGCAAGTAAACTATGTGTATGGTTTTATAATGGGGATTGCTCAAATTGCTGGAGGGATTGTTGGCTCCAAATTTGCTATAAAAAAAGGAAGCGGGTATGTTCGTGCTCTTTTCATTACAGTAACTTGTTTATTGTTAGCGAAAAATCTGTATGACTATATTCAGTAAGTAATTTTGAACATCTTCACTTCAAAGAACGTAGAAAAGGTCAAATATGAAGGCTACATAAAATATAAGAAGATACTAGGGGCAAATTTCTTTTAACATTTTTTAGATGCTACCTTATTCGAAGATAGCATCTAAAAAAGTCTCATTTAAAAGAAAATCTAAGTGAAGAGAATGATATAAACTCATATTTTTCTGGGGTATGTTTATTGATCATAGTGAAATGTTTACTCTATATTCTTCTTATAATTAACCCGCAACAACCCCTTAAAATCTATCTCAGCAATCAACACACTCAATAATATAAGCGTCGCCCCTAAATACCCTTTTCCTGTGAGCGTTTCACCTGTGAAAACAAAGGCAAACCCTGCCGAAAAGACAGGTTCTAGTGAAAAGATAAGTCCCGTATGTGTGGGCGTAGTGTATTGCTGGGCGATAACTTGCACGATGAAAGCGACTGCGGTACAAAATATGCTTAAGGCTAATATGATTAGCCATGAGTTGATCGTGCTAGGCAGTTTTGGGGTTTCCATCACTAATGAAAAAATAAGACTAAATAGGCCGACGAAACCGAGTTGTATGACCCCGAGCGCAATCGAGTTCACATGTTTTGTTACGTTTCCAGTAATGATGACGTGAATGGCATAAAATAAGGCAGACAGTATGCAAAATATATCGCCGTTACCGATCTTGAATTCGTTAGTTAATGTTAATAAGCCGATTCCTATTATCGTTAAAATGATTCCTAATATAACTTTCTTTTCAGGAATGTGTTTTAAAAATATAGCTGATAATATTGGAATGAAAATGACTGTGAGACATAGTAAGAAACCAGCATTAGAAACACTCGTATACTTTGTACCGAAAGTCGCGAAAATATAGACGATAAATAAAACGGAAGCTAGTATAAAAGCGTATTTTACAGTTTTAAAATCGACTTTGAATAAATGTTTGTAAAATATTAAACCTGATAAAAGAAAGGCAATAATAAATCGTAATGCGATTAAATTGTATTCTTCTATGCCATCAAGTCCAAGCTTTGTAAGTAGGATGGATGCACCCCAAAAAAATGTAACTAGTAGTAGCATTAAATCAGCTTTTAATTGAATTTTCATTTCTATTCCCTCGTTATGTATAATTTATGATTCCATACCCCTATCCCCATTGTTTATTTTAATATTAATTCTGAATATTTGGAACGAAAATTTATCGACGCTTTTTTCTCGATTCAATTATTGAAAGTTCGGATTTGAAGAAGATTGGTGTGTGAGTTTCGAAAGTGAATAGAAATAATGAAAAAGAACCCAATTTCTCTATTTGATATGGAGAAGTTGGGTTTTTTCGTTTTGGAATAATTATGAGAAATTTTTTAGATATTTCTCATATATTCATCATGTTTCTTTCATGCTCTTCTCACGTCCAAGTTTTACACTCATATGTATCAAAGGTAAAGGGAGGTAATACATTTTTTACTTATTTCAAAACGAAGGATAGATGGTGGTGAACAGATGAAAAAGAATAAGTGTAAAAAATTGCGTTGGTTAAAATGGGTTTTGATCCTTCCGTTACTTCTGGGATTACTATTGTTTGGATTACATAGTATGAAGTTTGAAAGG
>NZ_JBFUIN010000219.1:0-5376 GCF_056401855.1 Bacillus sp. P4_D3 | reverse complement strand
CTACCATTCCGTCTGCGATCCACGTCAGTCCAAATCCAATTACAAGCGCCGCGATAGCTCCTGTTACTATTTGTTTTATTTTTAATATGAAGTTTTCTTTTCGTGTACTAATCGGCATTTTACTTATCGCAATAAAGATGATTGCTGAACTTGGATCAAATCCTTCTCCGACAACGCCGTTTGTACTTATCACTTCTATCCTTGAATTTTTAAACGAAAATAGTGATTTTATGAAAGCTGTACTAAGCCCAAAAGGAGATTTATCTTTCCAAACAAAATTGAAAGACTTCATGTGGAAAACACTATTTGAAGATACGAATGGCGCTCTCATTAATAAGGAAAATTTACTTGTTCCAAGTCAATACTTAGCTTCTTATATGGCATCTGCTCATATAGGTGTCATTCAGCAATGGTTAAATAATGGACAAAAAGAAACACCGGAGGAAATTGCTCGTATTTTATCAACAATCGCAGTTCATGGACCCTTTTATGCAGCTGGCTTAAAAAAATAAGCTTGCCTGCATAGAAACATGATTTAATCAATCTGAACATCAACAAACTTCTAAATGAAATATATGGCTGAGTAGTTACTATTATTATTAATAACTTGAAATTTATGTTCCTATGAAAAAAGCTGTTGAAAGAAATCCTCTTCAACAGCTTCTCCATTATTAACGATATAAACGAACTGCACCTGCAGTATTATCATCTGCTTGTCCAACTACTTCAAATTTCAATCCAAACTTCGGTGCTTTACGTCCTGCATCTGGGATTAAATCGTTCATATACGATTTAGAATCATCAAACTTCGTTACACCTGGTAACCCTTTGTAATCATATGTTCCGCGTGTTGGAGATACAACTTTCCATGCTGGCGTTTGGTTAAAGGAGAACGCAGCATCTGCGATTTGGTATCGTGTACTATTTTTAACAGTTGGTTTGCCGTTTAGCGTTCCAACAATTGCCTCTGGGTGAGAGTCAACAACCCCTAAGAAACCTTCGCCTGGATGCATACCTACCCAATTATCTGTAAAGCTAGAGTCTGCATACCATACAACAAGACCTGTATTATACGGTACACCAMCGCTATATTTTAACGCTTGATCAGCACCAGCGTAGTTTCTCCACTCTAAATAATAGTTATGTTTCTTCTTATCAAAACCGTTTGCTGTAACGAAACCATTTAATTTTAATTTCGCTTCGCCTTCTGCATCATCAGAGAACACAACATTTCCATCTACAGTTAATGTAGCGTTATCAAGAGTAAAACCGTTCGGTGCTAAACCACCATCTGTAATGTATTCGAATACCAGTTTTATTTTTTGTCCTTTAAATTGGCTTAAGTCATATGACTTATCTACCCATTTACCATCCGTTGTGTCTAGACCATTTTTCACATTCTTTTCGCCAATTCGATCCACTAACGTTTTCTTATCATCCTCTGTCACTGCATGTACTTCAAGGAAGTCATAATCTGTTTCAATTTCATACAATGATTTGTAATCAAACTTCGCCATTGTTGCATTTGTTAAATCAAACACTGGCGTTTCTATTGTTGTATGAAGATTATCACCTTTTGTACTATAGTAATATTTCTTACCGAATGCAGGCTGAATACCTTTTACATCTTTATCTGGTAAGTTAACGCGAATCAGACCAGGACGAGCTGATTTCGTTACACTTTGATCTAAGTACGTCGCAAGACCTATACCGCGATTTAATTTATCATAGTCAATCTCTACAATATTTGCCCAGTTTCCACCCATGTTCTTTTGAAAGAACTCTTTGTTTTGCGGAGAGAAACTCGGTGGCGTTGAACCTGCAATTTTACCAGCCCAGCTGCCGCCGCTCATAACAGACCAAGAATTAATTGGCTCACCTGATCCTGAGTACTTCGTATCATACTCATCTGGAAGACCTAAATCATGACCAAATTCATGTGCGAATACACCAACTGCTCCGTCTTCTGGCTCAATTGTGTAGTCGTATGCTGCCATTTTGCCGCCCCAGTTATCAACCTTTGCTTTTGTTCCTTCAATTGGATATGGTGTTCCAAGGTTCCAGCGATGTGACCAAATTGCATCATCACCTAGTCTACCACCGCCTCCATCTTGCCCAACTCCAGCGTGAATGACCATTAAGTGATCAATAAGACCATCTGATTCGTTTTTATTGCCATCACCATTATTGTCATATTGATCGTATTGGTCAAATTCAGATAAATCAATACCACTTTCTACAGCTGCATTTAATGCCTCTTTTACAAAATCACGAGGTCCTTTTGGTCCTTTATTATCATGACCGCCATCTCCTGCATCTGCACCATAATCCGCTGCTGTACCTGGAACTGTCAACCACTTTGTTACTGTCCCATCGACTGTATAACTACCACCAGATTGCTCTTCATAATATTGTTTAAATGTTGGGACTTTTGAACCATCAAAGAGTGTAAACGGCTCATTACCAAATAACATTTTTTGATAATGTTCTGGATTAAAATCATTTGAATACATATAACCTGGTACTTGATCAATATTGTTATGCTTAAAGTCAGCAAACTCTACTAGCAATACAAGAACTTTATCTTTACGAACATCACCGTTATATTGTTTTTGCTTCGCTGAAGTAGTTGGTACTTTGCCGTTTAATCCCCCTTTAACYGGCTCTTGTCCAGCTACCGGGCCACTAATAGGTTGATTTGCTTTTTCTTTCTCATCTGCTTTTGCATCTTTAACCTTTTTCAAAAAATCAGAAGCTTCTCTCGTAACACTGTCCCCCGCTGCTGGTTCTTTTCCAGCATTTTCGCCTTTTTTCTTCTCTACGTATTTTTCAACAGCTTTTAATGTGTCTTCTTTCGACGTAGATTCACTAATTACACCGCGTTTCTTGAGCGCATCTGCTAAGCGCTCCTCTGGAATTAAATTTTCATCAATTGGACTTAAAGCTCCTACATTAGACGGCGTCGCCGCATAAACAGATTGACTACCAAATCCAAATGTGCAACTAAGCACAGCTGTCGCCGCAAGCGTAGACAGCACTTTAAAAGGCTTTTTCTTCATCCCCATTCCTCCCCAATATTAAATACGTTACAACGTTTATATAATAAAGAATATTCTAATAATTTGCAATATACTGTCTTGATTTGTAATATTTTTGAAAATATTCTTTGTTTTAGATTGGTATACATTCTGATTCATCGATATTTATGGTTGCTTCTTGCATGTGAATTAGAATCGTGGCATGTATGTTTTCTTCTACGACAAGGACATCCAAAGAAATCCAATCCATATGCTCATTTTTATTTTGATCTTCAGTTTCAGGTGATAGCAGTTGACTTAAAATCATAAAGAAATCGTCCACTATATTTAGTGGACGATTTCTTTATTTATCTAAAATACAACTACAGTATCTCAATATACCCTTCTGTTCCATGTACCCGAATTCGTTGCCCGTCTTTTATTAGTTTTGTAGCATTCTCTACTCCGACGACTGCTGGTAATCCATATTCACGTGCAATAACTGCTCCATGTGTCATGAGTCCGCCAACTTCGGTGACTAACCCTTTTATAGATACAAACAATGGTGTCCAGCCAGGATCAGTAAATGCGGTAACTAATATATCTCCATCTTCTAAATTCGCATCTTCCATGTTTAAAATAACGCGAGCTCTCCCCTCTATAACTCCTGAAGAAACAGGTAGACCTACAATTGCTTCGGCCGGAAGGTTTTCTCGTTTGTACTTGCCTGTAATGATTTCACCATCAGACGTAATAACACGCGGAGGCGTTAGTTTTTCATATAATTTGTGCTCATTTTTCCGATTATTGATGACTTTGTAATCTAGTTTATTTGTACAAACAACTTCGTGAAGCTCTTCAAAAGTTAGATAGTATATATCTTCTATTTCATGAATAACACTATTTTGCACGAGTTGCTCGGCTTCTTTTAATATTGCCTGCTTATATATGAAATAGCGATTAATCATGCCGTACTTTGGATATTCACGATAACCGATAAAATTCCGGATGTTACGAATCATTCGCTTCGTCTCTTCTATTTTTTGTTTACCATCCGGCAAGTGCTGCAATCGCTCTAACAACTCTTCTTCTTTTTTCAAAGCTTCCTGCAGCCCTGCTTCAAATTTCCTTTTACCAGCACCAATTTCAAAATCTCTTATGTTATTTAAAATCATCGGGATAATTGTAGTTGGCTTTTCACTCCAGCGCGTTTTTGTGATATCGATTTCTCCGCTGCATCTCATTCCGTATTTATTCAGAAAAGCATAGATTGCATCTTGTGCTTTATCCCCGCCTTCAAACTTAACTAGCTCATCTAAAAAACTGTCATCTTCTATATGCTGTAAATACGCAATGACTTCTGGATATGGCCGAATCACATCTGCAACATCGAGTAATGCTAGACCCATTTCCGACGTAATATTGTTTTGTACAGATTGTGAAAGTGTGTCTGCTACGTTTTTTTCACCTAGCCATTGCTCCATCTTTTCATTGATCCATGATGAAGCATTCATACCTGCCATAAGGACAGCCATACTTTGCGGGTGAAATAATATTTTCTTTAATTGCTGGATATCTTCTAAAATAAAATCAAGTACATCCAGCCCTGATTTCGTTTGAATGTTTTGTTTTAACTCTTCGATCGATGCTTGACTATTCTTTATTAAATCCATAACGATTGCCGGATCGCTTTCGATTTGTGGTTGTGAACTTGCAGGTGGCATACTTTTACCAAGACCCTTTTCTTTTTCATCATCCGGTAACAATTTGATAAAATTATCTCGCTCTATTACAGTCGTTAATGCATCTTTAATAAGCGGCTCCGAGTTCCCTATTGTATTTAATAAAAATTCTCTACTAGCAGGCGACGCCAGTCTTTGTGCAACATCAACAAACAGCCTTCCTCCAGCTTGAAACCTCGGTCCAAAGGATGTTAACTGGAATAAAGACATTCCTAACGGCTTCAAAGGATCGGTCATCATTTGTTGGTGACCAACCGATACATACACATGATTTTCCTGATCATTTGCTTCTGGAATTGGATATAAAGTCGTTATCGGCCTGCTTTGAACAATATAAAATGTGTCATTAACTAAACACCATTCAATATCTTGTGGGCAGCCAAAATAAGCTTCGATCTGTCTTCCAATCTGTGCTAGTTGTAATATTTGTTGTTCCGTAAGCGTTTGAATCTTTTGCTGAGCGAGATTGATTTGTTTCGTCTCTGTTCCGCCCTCTTTTAAGGCATAGATAGCCAATTTTTTAGTTGCGATCATCTTCTCGGCGATTTCGCCTTCTTTTACTTTATAATTATCAGCAGAGACCAGTCCTGATACTAATGCCTCGCCAAGTCCAAAAC
>NZ_JBFUIN010000218.1:0-5380 GCF_056401855.1 Bacillus sp. P4_D3 | reverse complement strand
TAATAATCCCGCTGCTAGTACAACTGTTGTACTCATTACAAAAACTTTTTTCAACATATTAATGCCCCCATTTTTGTTGTTATAAAATAACCTTCCGTAAACATGAAGAAATATATCACACATTTTCACGAATAATTCCCTATTTACAGAATCTTTACACATTCTATACATTCACATTAAATTTCCCTTCATATATTTGATATGCTTAATTAGTAGATAACAATAGAAAAGGTGAATGATATTGAATCAAAATCAAATTGTAACTTTAAACATCTTATTAACAAGCGATATACATGGTACTGTTTATCCAATTCACTACCAAGATAACTCCCAAGCAGACATTGGTTTAGCTAAGATTTCCACTCTTATAAAAAAAGAACGTTCTCAAAACACAAACGTTCTTTTAATTGATAACGGGGACTTCATTCAAGGAACACCATTTACTTATCATTACGCTACATACGAAAAAAATATGGAAAACCCAATGTCCTTATTAGCCAACTACTTAGAGTATGACATTGCAATTATCGGAAATCATGAATTTAATTATGGAATGGATATATTAAATAATGCTGTGGCTACTGCAAATTTCCCTTATCTATCAGCAAACATTTTAGATAAAAACAGAAAAGAACCTTATTTTGGGAAACCATATATAACAAAACATATTGAATCAAATATAAAAATTGCTATTTTAGGGGTGACAACGCATTACATCCCCCATTGGGAACAAGCACATCATATTAAAGATTTACAATTTGAAGATGCATTTGAAACAACAAAAAAATGGGTTTCTTACATCCGTAAACATGAAAAACCAGATTTACTAGTCGTAGCCTATCACGGGGGATTTGAACGCGATTTACAAACCGGGGTACCGACTGAAGTTTTAACAGGTGAAAACCAAGGATATGCAATGTGCCATGAAATTGAAGGCATAGATATTTTACTAACAGGCCACCAACACCGAGAAATCGCTCACACCGTGATTAATGGTGTAACAATTTTACAGACCGGATGCAATGGACACTCAGTTGGAAAAGTAACAGTAACATTCGAAAAAGCAGAACAAAAATGGGTGAAAAAAGAGAGTTATTCAGAGTTATTGCCCGTACAAGGAATTGCGGCAGACCAAGATGTTCTTTCCTTGGTTGCCAATTATGAAGAGAAAACACAAAATTGGCTTGATCAACCGATTGGACTAATCTATGGGGACATGCAAATTTCAGATGCTATGCAAACTCGTTTGCAAGACCATCCTTTTATTGAATTCATAAATAAAATACAGATGGATATAGCTAATGTTTCAATTTCTTGCACAAGTTTKTTCCATAATACATCTCCAGGTTTCCCGAAACATGTAACAATGCGTGACATCGTTTCTAATTATATTTATCCAAATACATTAAAAGTAATTAGAATAACCGGAGCGGATATAAAAGATGCTCTCGAACTCTCTGCTTCTTATTTCACATTAAAAGCAGATGGATCCATCATCGTAACCCCTACCTACATAGAACCAAAGCCGCAACACTATAATTACGATATGTGGGAAGGGATTTCGTACGTATTAAACATTTCAAGACCAATTGGCGAGAGAGTAGAATCTTTACAGTATAAAGGCGCTCCCCTTAATATAAATGAAGAATATGACGTTGTTATGAATAATTATCGCGCAAGTGGCGGAGGGAACTTCTTTATGTTTCAAAATAAGCTAGTAGTAAAAGACATACCAACAGATATGTCTGAACTTATCGCTAACTATATATCGAAGCACAAAAGGATAGAAGCAACAGTCAATCACAACTGGAAAGTTATTAAATAACGAATTTAACAAATAAAAAAAGATGGGCTATGCCCATCTTTTAATTTAATTTTGCATTCTCTTGCTTTTTTAAAGCTTTTAATTTCGCCGGTGTAACATCCGTTCCTTCTTCGTTAACGACTTTAATTCCTTTTAATTCGTTTAACATATTTTGACGAAATCCTTTTAAATATTGTTCACGTAGCGATTGGCGCTCACGTTGTTCTTCTTCAGTTAAGCCTTCAGCTTTTGCTTTTTTCGCTAAGAAGTTAATGCGTTCAATGAGTTCTTGACTTGGCATCTCGAATCCCCCTTCTACTCAAAACTGATTATTATCATACAATAGTTAGTCCTCTTTATCAAGCAATTGCTTTGTATATTCTACATACCTTCGATGTACAGTTGCTTTTGAAACATCATGACCAAAACCACGAAGTGTTGCTGCAATTTCTTCAAAAGTTAATTCATTCCGGCGTAAACGTACAATTTCCTCAATTGGCACTTCTTTTTTCTCACGTCCTATACTTAAATGACGATTTTTCAAATTATTCTCTGGACGAAATCCTTTCTCTACCGCCCTTTGCATGCCACGTTTAATTTTTAAATTGTGGATCTTTCTTTGATACTCTTCAACAATCCCTATTATATTTAGCACCATCGAATCAGAATCTGAAAGCTGTAATTCACCACTATGCGTGTGCGTATAAACTTTTATCCCCTCTTTATGTAAACAATGCATTAATGCAATCTTTGCATTTCCTCTACCAAGACGCGTTTCATCTTGTATAAGTAGTACATCAACTTGTTCATCTCGAATTGTATCTAGCACTTCTAATATGCCATCACGTTCAATTGTATAACCGCTAGCCTGCTCCTCAATTACCTTTGTAACATCCATTTGATAGCGCTCAGCTAAATGCAATAATTCATCTTTTTGACGCAATAATGATGTTTCTTGTTCTTCTTTTGTTGTGCTCACACGTGCATAAATAATTGCATTCATTTTGAACCCTTCTTTCTCACTATATCTTCCTTATAGTGTATCATAAATTTGCCTTTCGTTCGAACTTATGTTTGTAGAATGTTTTTTCGCATGTTATACTTAATAATAAGAAAAATGAAAGAAAACGAGGTGTTAGAAAACATGGAAAAGTTAACGAAACGCCAGCAAGACATTCTCGACTTTATTAAGTTAAAAGTACAAGAAAAAGGATATCCGCCTTCCGTACGTGAAATCGGTCAAGCAGTCGGCCTTGCTTCTAGTTCTACAGTGCACGGACATTTATCACGACTAGAAGAAAAAGGATATATTCGACGCGACCCAACAAAACCACGCGCAATTGAAATTTTAGGTGACAACCGAATAGAAACACAGTCAGTAATTCAAGTTCCAATCGTCGGAAAAGTTACTGCCGGTTTACCGATTACAGCAGTCGAAAGTGTAGAAGATCACTTCCCACTTCCAGCTAGTATCGTTGCTGGAGCAGATCAAGTGTTTATGTTACGCATTTCTGGAGATAGCATGATTGAAGCTGGTATCTTTGATGGTGATTTAGTTGTTGTTCGCCAACAACAGTCTGCAAACAACGGTGAAATTGTAGTTGCTTTAACAGAAGATAACGAAGCAACTGTTAAACGTTTCTATAAAGAAAAAGATTATTTCCGTCTACAACCGGAAAACTCTTCACTAGAACCTATTATTTTAAAACAAGTGTCAGTTATCGGAAAAGTAATTGGCGTATATCGTGATTTACATTAAAAATAATAAAAAGAAGATAATTCCCTTATTTATATAGGTAATTATCTTCTTTTTATATTTTGATAGATTTCCGTTCATTCAAAAGAATGCGTTTCATTCATTATTAACGCGTTTCAATAGTAACATCTCCAGCAGCGGTTTTACCGCTAATCTTTTTACTACCATTACCAATCGTTATATTTTTATTGTCTTCATTAAAAATTGTCACGTCTCCAGCAGCGGTTTGCCCAGTTATAACTGCATCTTGTGGTTTTTCCAATAAAGTAATATCTACATCTCCAGCAGTTGAACTTGCCTCTAAATCATATTTAGAATCATGATCAATAATATCTATATCCCCACTAGCCGTTTTTGCTGTTACTTTCCCTATTACTTTTTTAAAATTTACCTCACCAGCTTTTGTAGACCCCTCCACACTCTTTGCTGTTACATGTTTCAAATCCACTTCTCCGGCGAGTGTTTCAACACTTACGCGGTCACTTTTCACATTACTTATTTCTATTTGTCCAGCGGATGAATTTACTTTTATCTCTTGATAAGAACGTTCTGGTACAAATATAGTCAATGTAGGCGTTTGAAATCCGAAATTGTAAAAGGAAAAATTAAATGAAACACCTTTTTCTATTTCCCCTATGACTTTTAATGTGTCACCATCTTCAGCAATACGAATCTCCTGTTTACTTACGTCTCCTGTTTGCTTTACATAAAAAGAGGAATCAGGCGATTTTTGGACAACAATATCTCCAGCATCTAACTTAACTTCCACATTTTTTAGCGTTTCGTTTTTAATAACTTCTTCCTTATTTCCTTTCTCTACAGTTTCTACTGCTTTCTTATATGTTTGTGAAATCCCTATTACTCCAATAATGATACAAGCGATAGCTACTAATAATATTTTTTTCATCATCTACTCCCCTTTTATCATTTTGAAGTTCCATACTACATAGCGTACACATAATCTTTTAAACCACTTCGTACTATAATAAGCTACAATACATAACAACAAACCTACTCCAACAAACGTTATACTAACGAAAAGATCCAACCATATAAAAGTACCCATAAATACTTTTACAATAACGAAAAATGGTGTCACTACACTAGCAATACCACCGACCCAAAAGGAAAATATAAAAGCTATAATTGCAATTAATGGGCCTAACACAATAATAAAATTAAACAAACTAAGTCCAACCGCTGCCAGGACAGCTCTTGTTACATTCGAAGTCGATGGATCTTTTTTCATCTCATCAAAGCGATACAAAGCAAGCAAGTCTTTCGCAATTACTTTCGGAGAACCAAGCCCCTTTATTATTTCTGATTCAGTTTTCCCCTCTTCCATCCCAAACTGAAAGTGCTCTTCATAATCAAATAAAATATCTTGTCGCTCTTCTTCTGGTAACTTTCTAAGATGACTTGATAATTCTTTAAGAAACTGTTCTTTACTCATCCCATTCCACCCCTTCAATAATTTCTTGAACACCTTTAGCAAAATCACGCCACTCCGTCACTAACAAATGAAGTTGCGTCTCCCCTTGCTCTGTTAGTTGATAATATTTACGGGGCGGTCCTTCCGTGGATTCTTTTAAATATGTTTGAAAATATTCCTCTTTCGTTAAACGACGTAATAGCGGATATACAGAACCTTCCGATATTAAAAATTTATTTGAAATTTGCTGAACAAGTTCATAACCATAACAATCCTTACGTTTTACAAGCGCCAATACACACAGTTCTAACACACCTTTTTTAAACTGAACGTTCAAGGACAATCCCCCTTTCTTATTTCAGTACTGTTCAATACACGGTACCTGTTA
>NZ_JBFUIN010000217.1:0-5384 GCF_056401855.1 Bacillus sp. P4_D3 | reverse complement strand
ATATTATGTATCTAATCCATCCAATTCAAACTTCGCAACTTAATATTATAATTATAATATACAAACTGGAAATATCTATAAAATAAACCTTAAATTAACCTTAAATAATTAGATTGTTGTTATCATTTATGAAAGTAAACTTTTAGATATTAGTTTACTTTCAAATCCCCTTAATCATTGAATTTATCCCAATTCCCTTGATATCCTCAAAGTTAGCAAGAAAAGCATACATTCAAAACACTACAAATAAAGATGTCAGCAAACCCATGAACAAACAACTCAAAAATTAATATTTTTTTTAATCAATTTCCCTACAATGTATTAAAATTTCCGCTCCTGAATGTAGAATAATTTCATGTGAAAGATATTGCTCATTCAAAAGAATTATCTCATCATATCCCCATTCATCAATTCCTCTTTTTCCTTCACACACGATTTCATTCGAATTTACATACGTATTTGTTGTAATATCGTAATCAAACCTATATTTTTTCACACCATTCCAAATAAGAGTATACTCATCTCCATTAACATGCTTTATTCGTGCTTCTAATGAAGTTGGATCTAATTCTTCTACATCTTCACTAGAAGAGTTAGAATGATTAATAAGTTTAATATCAAAGATATGAGCATCATGAAATGAGTTATTAGAGAAGAAATCATAAGTATTTTTATTAACACGTGTATGTAAAGCTTTTAACTGTTTACTATAACCAATAAGATCCCAATGTTCATCCGAAACAAAATATTTCATCGTAGTAAATACTCCTTTTAAATTTAATAAATATAATATTCATGTTAATATTATATTTATTAAATATTAACACGGAGGATTAAAAATGAATAACCTAAAAAACTTCTTAGAAGAAAATCCATTCATTAAGTATTCTGTATATACAATATTGGGCGCAGGAATAATCAGAATAGGTTATGAGTTTGGCTATTTTATTTCCAGTAAGTTAACATAACACCACTTATCAGTAGTAAAAACCCCGAAATATTTACAAATTAAAATTTTGAAATATAATAAAATTAGAGTAAAAAAACACAGTTCGGTTGGTAGTCCGGACACAGTAGTACTAAAAACTATTGTCAGTAACCTTCCCCCCTGGGATGTCCATTACTCATGCTATATAAAAGGGGGATTCTCAATGACACTTACAATTTATTTTGATGGACAATTTTGGATTGGAATTGTAGAAATGTATGAAAATAACAAACTAAAGGTATGTAAACATACTTTTAGAACAGAACCTAAGGATAGTGAAATATTAGACTTTATTTTTCATGATATGATTCCATTACTAAATAATACATCAGGTATTAAAAACTCCAATGATAATAAAAAAACTAAAGCTATCAATCCTAAAAGATTAATAAGATTAACAGTAAAAGAATTAAAAAATCAAGGAGTTTCTAATAAATCTTTTGAAGCGTTGAGAATAGAATTAGAACAAAAAAAGAAAATGAAGCAAAGTATGACGCGTCAAAAAAAAGAAGAAATTAAAGAAAGAAAAAGACAAATTAAAATTCAAAAGCGAAAAGAAAAACATCGAGGAAAATAAAGAATCATCCGCTATATTTAGCGGATGATTCTTTATTTTCCCTTGAATAGTTACCATAATTTCCGTTATAGGAAGCGAATTTTTAATATTAGAGCAAACTCCTCCCCATTTGGAGAGAAGTACGATCCGTTCTTAATATTTTTTCTTTTTAAGTCGGTAAAGTCCTGTCAGACTAGCTCCTGCTGCAATGACAATCATAATAATAAAGATGCTTAGAGAAGCAACTTTATTTGGAATCAACTTAGCAAAGTTTGTCCAAAGTAATGCAATGGTTGCTAACCAGACTAATCCTATTAGACTAGTCCAACTCGTTTTTTTTGTCATATTTTACTCACCTCCTATTTCTTAATTGTATCATTTAAAATAAGCAATTTTCTTTGTATTTTTGTATGTATACCGTATTCATGTAAGGTTAACATAATGTCTTATTATCGGTAGCAAGGACAAGGAGGTTCCCTTACTCTCACAAGGGAACCTCCTTTTTTTGTTCTATGGATCTATGCATTTTTTTATACATTCCTAGCCTGGCGCGGTTTTATGGTTCTTGTTTGTTGTTGGATTAGCCGAAAAACTGTATAAAATCTTGCATACTCTTAGCGTGGTTTTTTTCCGAAATGCTGACGGTACCCCATCACCATCAAGCTAAGAAAAGCAAATACCCCAAAACGAAATTTTTATCTCTTGACAGTTATTTATGTGAATTCAGATTATTTTTTCGTTTTGGGGATCAACCTATATTTTAAGTGGATGGGCATGTATAGTGGGACCCTAATACCGAATAATATACTTATTTCCAATAAAAATAAGATACCTCTGTACACCCAATACGGAAAAAATTTTTAGTACATTTATAAATAGCATTGCTCCACCTGCTTAACCTGAACCAACATTTAATTTCTAGAAATACTGCACTGTTTAGTTAATTTGTATCACGTACAATTTTATATTTTGTTATGAAAAGAATGGATAAGATAGTTATGAGTAAGCCACAACATAGTAGAATGTTAGATATAGAAGTGCCAAATGTTAAGCATATAGATACAAAAGCATAAGATAGCGGAACTAAACCGTTCGAAGAGGCATTTACGAAACTCATAACTCTCCCTAGCTTATCTGTTTCACTGTTTTCTTGAATAATAGACACCAGTGGTACATTAATCATAGAAGACATGAAACCCATCATCACAAGTAAAAGGATTCCTTGCCATAAAACATACATTTGACCAAGGAGAGAAAGAAAAATACCAAGAAAAGAAATAAGTATTAGAATAGAAAGACCTCTATTTTTCCTAATATTTAAAAGCCCAATCAATAAAGCGCCTCCTAGCATTCCTCCTTGATAAGAGCTTTGTAAAAAACTGACCTCAACTGCCTTTCCATGTAATACCTCGCTCGCTAATAATGGAATTCCCATAAGTAAAGGGCCAAAGAAGAGGACGTTTATTGTCATTAAAATAAAAAGTATAGATTTTAAAAAAGGCATGTTCCATACATATTGAAAACCTTCTAATAGCTCTTGTCTGGTAGATGCTTGCTTAGAAGACGGTGAAGAATTTTTTTCTTTAATACATAAAGTGAAAGCGGATGTAATTAATAAAAAACAAGCAACGAAGAGAAATAAAACCGAGAAAGAACTAACTGTAATAATCCAGCCGCCTATCATTGGTCCGGCAAACATTGCAACTTGATTGGAAGTTTGAATAAAGGAATTAGATCGAGTTAACATCTCTTTTGGGACTAGAAGAGGAAGAAGAGACTGATTCGCTGGTGAAAAGAAAGCATCCAGAATTCCAAATAGTAGTGCAAAAAACAGTAACGACCATAAATTTAATAGATGTAAATGTAATAAAGTAATCATTACAAAAACCAGTAAAAAACGCGTGAAGCTAGAAACCAACATAATTTTTGAACGTTTAAAGCGATCTGCCCATACACCTCCAACAGTCATTAGGAGGACTCGCGGGATTAGAGTTACCATCATGACAATCCCAAGTGCTGATTCCTGACCTAAAGCTCGAATAACATACCATTGCTCTGCAAATAGGTAGGTTGAAAGAGCAAGAAAAGAAGAGGTACTAGATAACCAAAGAAATAAGAATGCACGATTTTTAAATAATGACATGCTTGTATACTTAGGTTGAACTTGTTGTGATATAAATGGCTCACTCAAAGAATATTCCTCCCCACAAATAATGAATTATAAATCTTCGTTAAAGAGCAGTTGATCAATTTCAAAACCTGTGATTGTAACATAAAAGTTTTTATTAGTATCAGTTTCTGTGGAAGCTGCTAAAGTTTCTTTAACAAGGTTTCTATACTGATTTAAAAACTTTATAAATTGTTCTTCTGTTAATGAGAATTCTGTTTGCATCGAGATACTTGGCCAATCTTCAACATGGGAAGATGTTAAATCGAATGAGGTATCTGGAGCAGTTAATATTCTTGTTTGTGCACGATGTAATACTTCTAAATAGGATTGTCTTGTTGCCTGTTGCGATTCAATGTAGTGAAGTAAGTGATTTGCAGGAATAAAACCACGCGAAACAGCCTGATAGTACTTTAAAATATTCCCTCCCTGTTCTTCTTTTTTTACTAATTGAATGATGTTGTGTTTTTCTAGTTCGCGGAGGTGATAGAGTATTTTTGCGCGAGAAAGATTTAAAAGCTGAGCAAGTTGATGACCTGTATATGGCTTTTCGACTAAGTATATAAGCATTTTTGTACGTAATGGATCGCTTATAACTTTTAATTGTTCATATGTTTCGATAATGGAAATGGCTTTTTGTTTCATTATGCATCATCCTTTTTTTAACCAGTTAAATTTATTTAACTCGATTGTATTACAATTTCAAATAAAAAGAAAGTTAATTTAGAAATTTCTAAATTAAAACAAAGACAGTAGGATTCCATGTAGAGGTCCAACCACACGTCCATCAACTTACAGAACAGGTTGCCCCTAAAACGAAAAAGAGATGGAGAAAACAATAAAAAAGCTTATCATTAAGTGCTAAAAGATAAGCTTTTTTTCTATACTTATTGAATTTTATTGGATTTATTCCATGCTAATTTAGTAATAAAATATTGAATACCAAACAAGATAGTAACAAGTAAAATGAACTTTAAACATACTAACATCCATCCAACAATGTCTTGAGGTAATTGATTATGATATGTAGTGTAGGCTACACCAGTAAAAGATAAAATAAGGGTATAAGATAATTTATCTTTTAATTTTTGTTTTAACTTTTCCTTGTTATCGATTTCTGGTTCGTAAACACCAGCTAAAATGGATCTAATAAAGAAGAATACCATATAACAGATAATGATACCAAGAGCTGTAGCCCATTCTAGAAACGGTCTTTGTAAGTATACGCCCCTTATTATTAAATCTATGAAGGCTAGCAATAAAACCACAATTCCAGATTGGGCCCAAATTTTCATTTCAATTTGCTGAATTCTTTCATCTGAATGTGTACTGAGTGAAAACCAATTTTTTAGTTTTTCCATTCTATTCTTCCTCCCAAAATAATTCATCTAAAGTTTTATCGAGTGATTTAGCTATATCAATGCAAAGCTTTAAAGATGGATTATATTTATTAAGTTCAATAAGACCAATGGTTTGTCGAGTAACATTTACAAGCACAGCTAATTCTTGTTGAGTTAGCCCCTTTTCTGTTCTTGCAATTTTTATTTTGCTTACTGACATTAAATACACCCCGTTTGTAAAGATAATCTTTATAATTCGCATCTTATATTCTATATATTAAATTATATACAGGATAAATGCAATATATATTTTGCATTAAGACGTATATAGAT
>NZ_JBFUIN010000216.1:0-5418 GCF_056401855.1 Bacillus sp. P4_D3 | reverse complement strand
TGTGAAAGCAGACGTACAAGGTTCTGTAGAAGCAATGGCAGCGTCACTTCGTAAAATTGATGTTGAAGGCGTAAAAGTGAAAATTATCCATACAGGCGTAGGTGCGATTACAGAATCTGATGTTATTTTAGCTTCTGCATCTAATGCAATTGTAATTGGATTTAACGTACGCCCTGATGTAAATGCGAAGCGTACAGCTGAATTAGAGAAAGTTGATGTTCGTTTACACCGTATTATCTATAAAGTAATCGAAGAAATTGAATCAGCAATGCAAGGTATGCTGGATCCAGAATTCGAAGAAAAAGTAATCGGTCAAGCGGAAGTTCGTCAAACATTCAAAGTAACAAAAGTTGGAACAATCGCAGGTTGTTACGTAATAGACGGTAAAATCACACGTGATAGTGGCGTTCGTATTATCCGTGATGGCGTAGTAGTCTTCGAAGGAAAACTTGATACGTTAAAACGTTTCAAAGACGACGTAAAAGAAGTTGCACAAAACTATGAGTGTGGTATTACAATTGAGAGATATAATGATCTTAAAGAAGGGGACATCATTGAAGCATACGTTATGGAAGAAGTGAAGCGATGATTATCGCTTCACTCTCATTCGAGTGTATGATTTACGATGTGCATTCTTTAAAAGAGAAACGAGCAATTTTGCAACGTGTGTTAACTCGTGTGAAACAGCGCTATAATGTAGCTGTTTCTGAAGTTGGGCATCAAGATGTATGGCAACGTACAGAAATTGCAATTGTTTCCGTATCCTCAAATCGTGTTGTCTGTGAAAAAGAAATGAATCGTGTACTTGAGTATATCGATTCATTTCCTGAAATTGAACGTACGATAACACATTTGGAATGGTATTGAATGAGGTGAAGAGTTATGAAATTACGTGCGAACCGTGTGGGCGAGCAAATGAAAAAAGAATTAGGCGACATTATCAGTCGTAAAATTAAAGACCCACGTATTGGATTTGTTACAGTAACAGATGTACAAGTAAGTGGAGATTTACAAATTGCTAAAGTATATATTTCTGTTTTAGGTGACGAAGAACAGAAAGAAAATACATTAAAAGGTTTAGCGAAGGCAAAAGGCTTTATTCGTTCAGAAATTGGCCAACGTATTCGTCTTCGTAAAACACCGGAAATTTCCTTCGAGTTTGATGAGTCTATCGGATATGGTCATCGAATTGATACACTTTTACATCAAATTAATAAAGACGGTAAACGTGAAGAATAATGGATAGACATTTGTCTATCCATTTTTTCCATGTAAAATAAGTTTTGCATAATTGCAATTACTACAAAAGAATAACGATGAGGTGAATATATGGAAGGTGTAGTATTATTACATAAGCCAAAGGGAATGACATCACATGATTGTGTGTTCAAATTAAGAAAGATATTGCGTGAGAAACGAATTGGTCATACAGGGACACTGGATCCAGATGTAACAGGAGTATTACCTATTTGCGTTGGGCGTGCAACAAAAATCGCGCAATTTTTGACAAGTGAAACAAAAACATACGAAGGTGAAGTGACATTAGGATTTTCAACAACAACAGAAGATGCTTCTGGTGAAGTTGTGGAGAAACAAGATGTAAATCGTGTCATTACACGTAAAGAAGTAGAAGAGGTACTAGCGGAACTAACAGGGACAATTGAACAAATGCCACCGATGTTCTCAGCTGTAAAAGTTAACGGAAAAAAACTATACGAATATGCAAGGGCAGGACAAGAAGTTGAACGTCCAGTTCGTACAATTACAATTCATGAATTTGTATTACTTGATGAACGTGAAGTTTTTGAAGGAGAAAACATTTCATTTCGTTTCCGTGTAACGTGTAGTAAAGGAACATATGTAAGAACACTAGCAGTAATGATTGGTGAAAAACTTGGATTTCCATCACATATGTCTCACCTTGTAAGAACAGCATCTGGTGAATTTTTACTAGAAGATTGCATATCATTTGAAGAAATTGAAGAAAGCGTGCAAAATGGAACAGTAGAGTCTATTTTCATCTCAATCGATGAGGCGCTAAGTAAGTTTCCAAAAATGGTTGTAGATGAAAAGCAAGCTGAAAAAATAAAGAATGGCATGTTCTTAAAGAATGAATTAGAAACAACAGCACCATTTATTACAGTATTTGATAAAAATGATAGTTGCTTAGCAATTTATGAGCATCACCCAAAACACCCTGGCATGCTAAAGCCAATGAAAGTACTTGTGAATAATCAAGAACTAAAGCTATAATGAATTATTGGAAGGATTATTACAGAAAAAGGTGAATTCAAGCGTGAAACTTATTCATTTAACTCATCCACATGAACAAAATAAAATAGAATTACCACCTACTGTAATGGCATTAGGATATTTTGATGGCATTCATTTAGGACATCAACGTGTGATTCGAACAGCGAAAAAAATAGCGGATGAAAGAGGATGTAAAAGTGCTGTCATGACGTTCCATCCACACCCATCTGTTGTATTAGGGAAAAAAGAAGCGCATGTGGAGTATATTACACCGATGCGTCTTAAAGAAGAAATCATCGCAAGTTTAGGAATTGATATCTTATATGTGGTGAAATTCGATGAGCCATTTGCTGGATTATTGCCACAACAGTTTGTCGATGAGTATATTATTGGTTTAAATGTAAAGCATGTAGTAGCAGGCTTTGATTATTCATATGGACGTTTAGGAAAAGGGAAGATGGAGACTTTACCATTTCATGCAAGAGGGGAGTTTACACAAACCGTGATCGAAAAAGTTGAATATCAAGAAGAAAAAGTAAGTTCTACTTCATTACGAAAGTTAATTCGAAACGGTGAAATGGAACAAATTCCATCTATTTTAGGGAGAGCTTACACGGTAGAAGGAACAGTTGTACACGGTGATAAGCGTGGACGTCAAATTGGTTTTCCAACTGCAAATGTAGGTTTAAGTGATGAATATCTGTTGCCATCTGTAGGTGTATATGCGGTAAGGTTGAAGGTTCATGATGAATGGCATGATGGTGTATGTAATATCGGATATAAACCAACTTTCAAAGAGAATGAGCGTCAATTATCTATTGAAGTGCATCTATTTGAATTTAATAAAGACATATACGATCAAAGTGTTACAGTGGAGTGGCACATGCGTATAAGAGAAGAAAAAAAGTTTAATGGAATTGATGAGTTAGTTGCGCAAATCGCTCAAGATAAAAAGGTTGCCCAAGAATATTTTGCGAGCGTAAAGAATATACTTGCTTTTTCAAATGAAAAGTAGTATTCTATGTTATGTACTTTATGACAACCATTACTTGGCATTGCGACTCACCGATGCTTGCTAGGTAACTGGGGGTTTAATTATTAGGAGGTGAAATAGGATGGCTTTAACACAAGAGCGTAAAAATGAAATCATTGCACAATTTAGAACTCATGAGACTGATACTGGTTCTCCAGAGGTTCAAATTGCTGTCCTAACGGAGCAAATTAACACTCTAAACGAGCACTTACGTACTCACAAGAAGGATCATCATTCACGTCGTGGTCTATTAAAGATGGTTGGTAAACGTCGTAACTTACTTACTTACCTTCGTAATAGCGATATCACACGTTACCGTGAATTAATCACAAAGCTTGGCTTACGTCGATAGTCAAAGAAGCGGGAATATTCCCGCTTTTTTGTTAGGTAAAAATATATCTTCTACTCTTTATAGCTTACTTAATTTTCGGCAATACTAGAGGAAAGAATATTGTGATATACTATCCATTTACATAGAAGAATTGAATATTTTAAATTGAGAGGGGTACTTAAATGAGTCAGGAAAAGCAAGTCTTCTCGATAGATTTAGCTGGTCGTCAGCTAACAATTGAAACAAGTCAGCTTGCAAAACAAGCAAACGGAGCAGTATTAGTAAGATATGGCGACACAGCAGTTCTATCTACAGCAACTGCATCAAAAGAGCCAAAAAATGTAGATTTCTTCCCGCTTACAGTAAACTATGAAGAGCGTTTATATGCAGTCGGAAAAATCCCAGGCGGTTTTATTAAGCGCGAAGGCCGTCCAAGTGAAAAAGCAATTTTAGCAAGTCGTTTAATTGACCGTCCAATCCGTCCACTTTTCGCAGATGGTTTCCGTAATGAAGTACAAGTTGTCAGCATCGTAATGAGTGTTGATCAAGACTGTTCTTCTGAGATGGCAGCTATGCTTGGTTCTTCATTAGCATTATCTATTTCAGATATTCCATTTGAAGGTCCAATCGCAGGCGCGACAGTTGGTCGTATTAATGGCGAGTTCGTTATTAATCCAACAGTAGAACAGCAAGAACAAAGTGATATGCACCTTGTTGTAGCTGGTACGAAAGATGCAATTAACATGGTTGAAGCAGGAGCGGATCAAGTACCTGAAGAAACAATGTTAGAAGCAATTATGTTTGGACACGATGAAATTAAACGTCTAATTGCATTCCAAGAAGAGATTGTACAAGCTGTCGGTAAAGAGAAAACAGCAGTGAAACTTTATGAAGTGGATGCTGATTTGAACCAAGCTGTACGTGAAATGGCTGAGACAGATATGCATTCTGCAATTCAAGTGCACGAAAAACATGCACGTGAAGATGCAATTAGCGTAGTGAAAAAGCGTGTAATTGAGCATTACGAAGCTGAGGAAGCTGATGCTGATACATTAGGACAAGTAAGTGAGATTTTATATAAAATTGTAAAAGAAGAAGTACGTCGTCTTATTACAGTTGAAAAAATCCGCCCAGATGGTCGTAAAGGTGACGAAATTCGTCCTTTAGCATCAGAGGTTGGCATTTTATCTCGTACACATGGTTCTGGTCTATTCACACGTGGACAAACGCAAGCATTAAGTATTTGTACATTAGGTGCATTAGGCGATGTGCAAATTTTAGATGGTCTAGGTGTAGAAGAGTCAAAACGCTTTATGCACCATTATAATTTCCCTTCATTTAGTGTTGGTGAAACAAGACCAATGCGTGGACCAGGTCGTCGTGAAATTGGTCACGGTGCACTAGGAGAACGTGCTCTTGAACCTGTACTTCCATCTGAAAAGGATTTCCCATATACAGTTCGTCTTGTATCTGAAGTATTAGAATCAAATGGTTCAACTTCACAAGCGAGTATTTGCGGTAGTACATTAGCGATGATGGATGCGGGTGTACCACTTAAAGCGCCAGTTGCTGGTATTGCAATGGGTCTAGTGAAATCTGGTGAGCATTACACAATTTTAACAGATATTCAAGGAATGGAAGATCATTTAGGTGATATGGACTTTAAAGTAGCAGGTACTGCAAAAGGTGTAACTGCACTACAAATGGACATTAAAATCGATGGTTTATCTCGTGAGATTTTAGAAGAAGCATTACAACAAGCGAAAGTTGGTCGTATGCACATTCTAAATCACATGTTATC
>NZ_JBFUIN010000215.1:0-5421 GCF_056401855.1 Bacillus sp. P4_D3 | reverse complement strand
ACAATTCTGGCTGCACACGTAATTGCTCAATTGCAATCATTTGCTCAGATACAGCTAGTAAGAACAATTATTACTAGCTGTATCTGAGCAAATGATTGCAATTGAGCAATTACGTGTGCAGCCAGAATTGTTATATCAATACATACAAAAAATACAAGAATTATATAAAGAATACGGAAATATTAAACTGAACGAATTGCCTGCAGCTGAATTACAACAATTACAAGAACTCCTTTCGAACATGAATATTAAAAATGTCATATGTTTAGAAGATACAATGCAAATGGCGTTAGACAAGGTGACAATGCCAGAGCAGACGTTGCAAGTATTAAAAGTCGTAGAATCAGAAACTTGTAATATTGCAAAGAAACAAGAGGAGTCTAAGGAAGTAGAACTCCCGAAAGCAGAGAGCGATGATGTGAAGGTAGAGTTATCAAAAGTCGATCAGTTAAATGATTCCAGTTCAGCCGGAGCTGAGTTATTAAATAAAGCAACGGGTACTGACCAAATAGGAAAACAAAATAGTGGAGCTGAGAAGGTTACATTACCTGACTTAGGTAAGAAAATGGAAGCACAAGTAGAAGCATTGCAAAAGTTTGTAGTGAAACAAGAACGTGTTTTATTCCAGCTAAATCCAGAAAAACTTGGTACATTAACTGTATTTATGAAAAAGCATGGAGATCAAATTGAGGTTCATGTAGAAATGGAAAAACACGATGCGAAAAAACGTGTTGAAATGATTTTTGACGATTTGAAGCTAAAGTTAAAAGAAAAAGAAATTAATATTCAAATTAGTTATTCAGAAAAAGATGAACATCGTAAAGAACAACGAGAACAAGAGCAAAGGCAAAAACAAAAATTAGCAAATACGAAACATGAGAAACAACAATCAAAAGAATTTGCGGGATTATTGGAGGAATAAAGCGTGCCAACAGTTGGATTAAATACAACGAGTACAAATCATATTCCGTTACAAGCAGGAGCGCAAAAAAGTAATGTACCTGTTAACGGTGTACAATCGCCAGTTCAACAAACAAATGGAGTTTCAGCAGGGGAGCAAAAAACTCCTGGGGTAATGGGAAAAGATGATTTCCTAAAATTGTTTTTATCGAGTTTCCAACATCAAGATCCATTTAATGCGATGGATATGAATCAAATGATGAACCAAACAGCGCAGTTATCTCTTATGGAACAAGTACAAAATATGACAAAAGCAGTTGACTCTTTAAGAACGACGATGCATTCGACAGCGCTTGATGGTGGAATGAAGTTTTTAGGAAAGTATGTAAGAGGTATTGACGGTGAAGGGAACAAAGTAACTGGTCAAGTAGAAACAGTTCGCCTTGCAGAAAATAACGAAGTACAGCTCGTTATTGATAATAAAGTAGTGTCTCTTCGTTTCGTGGAAAGAGTGTCTGATAAACCAATTGGAGAAACGAATCCAGAAGATGCAAAGAAAGACGATCAAAAAGTAGCTGAAGAAGTAAAAATAACAAATTCATAAGGGAGTGTCCATACGTTATGATTAAAGCGTTATATACAAGTATTACAGGAATGAATGCAACACAAAATGCATTAAGTGTTACTTCAAATAATATTGCCAATGCACAAACAGTTGGTTATAAAAAACAAAAAGCAATGTTTGATGATTTACTGTACAACAATTCAATTGGTGCAAAAGGCGATGGTAAATACGCAGGAACGAACCCGAAAAGTATCGGTAACGGTGTGAAAATGAGCGGAACAGTTACGGACTATAGCGATGGTACAATTACGTTAACGGGTGGTAAAACACAAGCAGCAATGGAAGGTAATRGTTTCTTCGTAGTTGGTGATTCAAAAGGCGGCAACATGGAATTTACGCGTAAAGGTACGTTCGGGATATCTTCAGATTACTATATTACGAATACAGAAGGCCAATACGTATTCGCATATCCTGCAAATGCAGCAACTGGTGAAGTTGATTTATCTGGTATTCCAGGACCGTTGCAAATTCCAATGGGATCAGCAATCGGTGGTATTCGAACGTCAAAAGGAGTAATCGGAGGGAATATTCCAACTGATGCAAAACAGATTACGCAAGAATTGCCTGTATATGATGATGCCGGTAATACATGGACAATGCGTGTAGAATTTAAACAAACGAGCGAACATAATTATACATATAAAGTACAGATGCGTAATGATTCGAAAAAAGAAACAGAGTTTCAGGATGTTCAAGGTGCAGGTGGTAATATGACATTTGATGCAGTAGGAAATCCAAATCAGCAAAATCCAGGAGCAGCTATTCCGTTTAATGGCGGAACAGTAAATTTAGATTTTAGTAAATTAACAAACCATCCGACAGAGAAAACATTATCAGTAACAAACGTAGATGGTAGAGCGGCGGCGACTGTTAAAGATTGCTTTATTGCTGACGGTGGATATGTGATGGTAAAATATTCTGATGGAAGTATGAAATCTGCTGGTCAATTAGCTGTTGCAATGTTCCCAAATGAGGGCGGTTTAATGAAAAACGGAAATGGTAACTATACAGCGACAAATACAACTGGTATTTTAGCAATGGGCGTATCTGGTCAAAACGGTGCAGGAAAAGTACGTGGTGGCGCACAAGAAGGTGCAAACGTAGATTTATCTGTAGAATTCGTTGATTTAATGTTATACCAACGCGGATTCCAAGGAAATGCGAAAGTAATTAAAATTTCAGATGAAGTATTAAATGAAGTTGTGAACTTAATTCGATAATAAATCGTAAAGAAAAATTGTAACGTAGTAGAAAGGGTTTTTTATTCGTATGACAAGACAAGAGCGAATTTTACAATTGCCTTTTTTCGAAAATAAACGTGAGCTTGCTGAGCAAGTGTTAAAAATAGAACGAGAAGAGCATGTATATTTACCAGATCAATTTGAAATCAAACAAGTGCCTCCATATTCGTTTGGTGAAAAACAAGCAGTCATTGGCCTTATACACGAGTTTTATTTCGTAAGTATTGGTAGTAATGGTGTTTGGCAGTATCAATTGTTTAAAGATGAGATGAAGTGCCGTGAGTTTTTCGTTATGTTGCCGGATATTACGGATCAGCAGCTTGCTTTTTGGTTCAATAACATTGAGTTGTTGAAAGGGGCTTAAAAGCTTTCTTTTTAGGTTTTGAGAGAGGGTCCAGCGATGAGTAGTAGCGGTCAGTGCTTATGAGTGGCTCGTATGTTGTAAGACTAGAGATATGTAGTGGTTTTAAGGTAGTTGGAGAGGCTGGAATCCAAGTGTTTAGGTGGTGCCTCTTCTCTCTTTGAAGATATAGGGCCTATGAGCAGTGATTTGAAATAGATATAGATTAATTTAAGATAGTTGTGCTATATTGTATAATTAGACTAAGTTTATATAAAAGGAGAGGTGAGGAGGATGGCGCAGAATAAGTATCGCGTTACATTCATTTCGCCAAGTGAGGTTGAGCAACGTACTGTAATGACGGCGAGTAGTTTGCCTAATTTAATACGTCAAGTAGAGAGTATTATTGCAGATCCGAACGGTTATTTTGTAAATGATAAAAAGAATAATTGCTATTTTAAAGTGATTAAAGAAAATGTTACGTTTATTCAATATGAGTTACTATTTTCGGATAAGGAAATTCACATTGAAAAGTTAAAACATATAGCACCGGCGGTATTGAAACAAGTATTTAAAAAAATAAACGATTCGGAATTATATGCACTTGCACTCCTTGATGTTGATATAGCTACAAAGGAATATGTACTAGGAGAAATGAATCCAGAGCTTAGAGTGAGAGTGGAAACAGAGCTTGCAAAAAAATGGGAAGCGATGCCGACAGAAATTGTAGGAGCGCAAGAAGTGTTACTAGAGGCACTTGCTTCGTTTATACAAGATTAAGCTTTACCACTGTTTTTATTACTTTAAAACTATAAGGCTCAGTCAACTACCTATATTTTCATATAGGTAGTTGACTTTTGGGGTTCATTAAAGCTTAATAATTAGATATATGGAATTAATGAAAGGGGAGCGACACCTTTATGTCACAAGCACAAAGTATTTTATTAGAAAGTGGAACAAACGAATTAGAAATCGTAACTTATACTGTTGGTGAAAATTTATTTAGCATCAATGTAATGAAAGTGCGTGAAATTATTAATCCATTCCCTGTTACAACTGTGCCGGAATCTCATCATGCAGTTGAAGGTGTTGTTCAAGTACGCGGTGAAATCTTACCTGTTATTAACTTAGCGACAGCTCTTAATTTAAAATCTATAAAGCCACTTGATCAAACGAAATTTATCATCTCGGAATTAAACCAAATGAAAGTTATTTTCCGTGTTGATGAAGTGCATCGTATTCAACGCATTTCTTGGGAACAAATTGATGAGCCAGCTTCATTATCTATGGGACTAGAAGAAACGACGTCTGGAATTGTAAAACTAGATGGGAAAATTATCTTATTGTTAGATTATGAAAAAATTGTTTGCGAAATTAGTAACACTGGTTATGACAATAAAACACTTTCAGGATTAGAGCAAAAAACAGATCGTGCTGAAAAAGTTATTTATATTGCAGAAGATTCAGCGATGCTTCGCCAAATACTAGAAGAAACATTATCAACAGCTGGATATACGAAAATGAATTTCTTCAGCAATGGTGCAGAAGCGTTAGCGCAAATTGAAAAACTAGCAAAAGAGCAAGGTGAAAAAATGTTTGAACATATTCATCTGCTTATTACAGATATTGAAATGCCAAAAATGGATGGACATCATTTAACGAAAGTAATTAAAGACAGTGAAGTAATGAAGCAATTACCAGTTATTATTTTCTCTTCTTTAATTACGAATGAGTTGTTCCATAAAGGTGAGGCAGTTGGAGCGAATGCTCAAGTGAGTAAGCCTGATATTCAAGAGTTAATTGGTTTAGTTGATAAGTTAGTGTTGTAAAAAAGTTTTGAAAAGCGTTTTTTTTTGTTGGGATAGAGGAACTAGCCRAGTGAGGAAGCGGTCAGTGCCTAATAGGTTTCCATGCGATGTAAGACCAKARATATKGAGTGTTWTTAGGTWAGTGAAAGAAGTGAGCCTCCGAGTGAGGGTTTGAAGAACCGGTTTACAACTCTTTTCTATTTAGTTAGAAGTGAGCCTCTGAGTGAGAGTTTGAAGAATCGGTTTAAAATACATTTTTTTAGCTGAAAGAGAGGAACTAGCCATGTATAGTACTGGTTAGTTCCTTTTTAGTATTCTATGCTTTGTACAGGCAGAGAAATCAAACGTTTCTGGAGTGTTTATGACTGTAAGTATTAATAGTCTCTTTCGTGTAGTTAGCTGTTTGTATTTAGGGATTATTGATTGGTTTACTTAATAAGTGGTAGGCTTTTTTTATTTAAAAATATAAGAGGATGTATCTCTGGAATGTGTTAGTAATATTTCGTG
>NZ_JBFUIN010000214.1:0-5421 GCF_056401855.1 Bacillus sp. P4_D3 | reverse complement strand
CCTATATGGTCTGTTGTGGGAGTGGTGATGGCACACCGCAATCTTGCACGTCAGCGATACCAGAAATGGACTTCGCCTTTGGTAGCAAGAATCCCATTGACGTTAGTCAGCTGGCCCCTTTAGGGGTGGGAGTGTCAAATATTCTAAAAAAACAACAGGCATAGTTACGATTGATGCCTCATCAAGTGATAGGGTTTATAATGCGAAAACAAAAGAATTATATGACGAGTAGAAATAAAATAATTGTGTAAAAAGACGGTTTCGTACATTATCGAAACCGTCTTTTTGTATTGCCCGTAAAAGCCCGATTGCTGTGGGCTAATAATCAGTGTGGATGGATACCCCCGCTGAAGTTTCACTTTATTTAATGCTGATTCTGTTTTCGAGCTTGCTCCGGTGTATCAAGACTTGTTGCACCGGGATATTGAAGTGATTGGTCGCGATCAGATTCAACGCGGCGTGATTCTCTTAGTTTTCGTTCTTGGCGATCTTTACCCATTGTGAGTTACACCTCCTTATTAAAAGTTTTGCTGTTATGAGAAAAACTATGCACAAAGAAAAGGGGGATTAACTTTCATAAAAAGTTCCCATAATGGAAAACATAGGAGGTGAAGTGATGGATGGGAGTACTTTTTATTTTGTTGCTTGGATAGGGTGGATTGTCGTGACCTTTTTTATGAAAAAAGAATCTATTCGTTGGAAGATAAGTGCTTGTATATTAATTTTTATTATTTGTTCTCCGTTAAATGTGACGATTGCGTCTTTCGCGATATCGGTAAATGCCCTTTTGCTTTGTATTATTTCTTTTGTAGGCATCACGTTATATTCTATTTGGAAAAAATTATATACCTTACTTTCGGCACTTATTATTGCAATGTTATATACAAGCTTTCATTTGTTAGAAGTATATGATCCAATTTGGATTGTGGTTGATAGGTTGTTGCTGTTAAGTGGTGCACTTGTGTATGCATCGGTTTTATTGCACGGGGATCGCATATTACGATTATGCTCCTTATATATAGGGATGTTACAAGGTGAATTGTTGGTGACGCTTATTTTTCGTAAATTACATTTTCCTTATGAATATGGCAGTTTAGCTTTTTTAGATGTTGCTGCTGTTTCCACTTTATTTATGGCGATTTTACTTTGGATTACGAAAGCATCAGTATATATGGAACAATTTAAGAGGAAAACACGTAAAAGAAAGGCGAGGGTAATGCATGACTGAATATACACCAGCTATTTTATGTGGCGTAATTGCAGKTACAATAACTAGGGTGTTAATGCTTCGTACCGATACGAGGCAATATCCGACGAGGCTCCACGGAAAAATTATTCATATCGCGATGGGATTAATTGCGGCTGCCTTAGGAGCAATTGCGATTCCGTCTGTTTTGAAAAAAGATTTCTCTGCAATTACATTTCTTACGTTAGCAGCGACGCAATTTCGTGATGTGCGCAATATGGAAAGAAATACGCTTCAACAATTAGATGGATATGAGCTCGTACCACGTGGTAATACATACATTGAAGGAATTGCATTAGTATTTGAAAGTCGTAACTACTTGGCGATGTTAACGTCGTTTGTAACAACGTTTGCGTATATAGGATTCCATTCATGGATTGCTGGGGTAATTACTGGTACAGTAAGTTTTTTCATTGCGAAAAAATTAATGTCAGGTAAAAGACTTCATGACCTTGTAGAAATAGAACACGTTCCACTTCGTTTTGAAGGAGCGGGACTTTATATTGATAATATTTACATTATGAATATTGGATTGCCAGCAAGGCAAGAAGAAATTATGAAGTATGGAATGGGATTTATTTTAAAACCGAAATCGATAGATGCGATGGTTACAATCTCAAACTTAGGACAACGTCAAGCTATTTTACATGATGTTTCGGTTGCTTTAGGAATATATAGAGATTCTGGAACGCCGGCACTTGTACCGTTAGCGAAGCGTGATTTAGAGGATGGGAGAGTTGGGATTTTTGTTCTGCCGCAAGATCAAGATGCAGAAAAAGCGATAGGGGTAATTGGAAATGTACCAACATTAGAGAGTGCTGTTCATATGTCATCAGAAGCTCCGAAAGGAAGGGGAGATAAGAGATGATGTTAGAAAGTGTTATTCTCGCAGTCATTACAACAACGCCAGAGAAATTTGCAGGTGGTGCCCCTTTATTTATTTGCGAGTCGACAGAGGAACTGGAATTTGTTGCAAATAATTTAGAGGCTATTTTAGATGGGATTGCACATCGCTTACAAGATAATGTATATATTATTGTGAAACATTAGTAACGTGTGGTATAATGTGAGGTGTTTTGATACGTTGAGAAATATTCTGGAATGCAAATCCCTTCTTGCACAAAGAAGGGTTTTTTACATAATAAACAGAAGCAAGTTGAAAGGATGAAAGTATATGCCGAAACCAGTAATAGCAATAGTAGGCCGCCCGAACGTAGGAAAATCTACTATTTTCAATAGAATTGTTGGAGAAAGAGTTTCAATCGTAGAAGATATACCAGGTATAACGCGAGACCGTATTTATAGTGCGGGAGAATGGTTAAATCATGAGTTTAACATTATTGATACAGGTGGAATTGATATTGGAGACGAGCCGTTCTTGACACAAATTCGTCAACAGGCGGAAGTAGCGATTGATGAAGCAGATGTTATTATTTTTATGACGAATGGTCGCGATGGTGTAACTGCAGCAGATGAAGAAGTTGCTAAAATTTTATACCGTTCTAAAAAACCAATTGTACTTGCGGTAAATAAGGTTGATAATCCAGACATGCGTAGTGATATTTATGATTTTTATGCATTAGGATTTGGCGAGCCATTCCCGATTTCAGGTACACACGGTTTAGGACTTGGTGATTTGTTAGATGAAGCTGCAAATCATTTTCCAAAGATTGAAGAAGAAGCGTATGACGATGAAACAATCCGTTTCTCTTTAATTGGACGTCCAAACGTAGGGAAATCATCACTTGTAAATGCACTTCTTGGTCAAGAACGTGTAATTGTAAGTAATATAGCGGGAACGACACGTGATGCTGTCGATACACCATATAGTAAAGATGATCAAGATTATGTAATCATCGATACAGCTGGTATGCGTAAAAAAGGGAAAGTATACGAAAGTACAGAAAAGTATAGTGTACTTCGTGCACTTAGAGCGATTGAACGTTCTGACGTTGTTTTAGTCGTTTTAGACGGAGAAGAGGGAATTATTGAGCAAGATAAAAAAATCGCTGGATATGCTCATGATTCAGGACGAGCTGTTATTATCGTTGTAAACAAATGGGATGCAGTGAAAAAAGATGAAAAAACAATGAAAGCATTTGAAGAAAACATCCGTGCTCATTTCCAATTTTTAGATTATGCACCGATTGTATTCTTATCTGCGAAAACGAAAAAGCGTACACAAACGTTATTACCGGTTATTAATGAGGTAAATGAAAGCCATAGCATCCGTGTACAAACGAATGTATTAAATGATGTAATTATGGATGCGGTAGCGATGAATCCAACGCCGACACATAATGGTAGCCGTCTGAAAATCTTCTATGCGACACAGGTTGCGGTAAAACCACCAACATTTGTTATATTTGTAAACGATACAGAATTAATGCACTTTTCATATGAGCGCTTCTTAAAGAATCGTTTACGTGAAGCGTTCGGTTTTGTAGGAACGCCGATTCACATTATCGCTAGAGCAAGAGACTAATGGAGAGGATGTGATTTTATGACAAAAATCACAGTAATAGGAGCAGGTAGCTGGGGAACAGCGTTAGCGATGGTATTAGCTGACAATGGGCATGATGTACGTATTTGGGGAAATCGTTCTGAACTTATGGATGAGATTAATACGAAGCGTGAGAACAGTAGATATCTTCCAGGGATTACATTGCCAAGCACAATCGTAGCCTACTCTTCTTTAGAAGAAGCATTAGTAGATGTAAATACAGTACTGCTAGTAGTACCGACGAAAGCGTACCGAGACGTATTGCAAGAGATGAAAGAAATTGTTACAGAGCCAATTACTTGGATTCATGCAAGTAAAGGAATAGAACCAGGTACGTCAAAACGTATTTCGGAAGTGATTGAGGAAGAAATTCCAGAGAGCTTGATTAAGGATGTTGTTGTACTATCTGGGCCGAGTCATGCTGAAGAAGTAGGTTTGCGCCAAGCGACGACTGTTACGTCTGCAGCAAAACGTATGGAAGCGGCTGAGGAAGTACAGGATCTGTTTATGAATAGCTATTTCCGTGTATATACAAACCCAGATATCGTTGGAGTTGAACTAGGTGGTGCTTTAAAAAATATTATTGCACTAGCTGCGGGAATAACTGACGGACTTGGATTAGGTGATAATGCGAAAGCCGCATTAATGACACGTGGTTTAACGGAAATTGCTCGTTTAGGAAGAAAGATGGGCGGAAATCCACTGACATTTGCTGGTCTAACTGGTATGGGGGACTTAATTGTAACTTGTACAAGTGTGCATAGTCGAAATTGGCGTGCGGGAAATATGCTTGGAAAAGGACATTCTTTAGAAGAAGTATTAGAAAGTATGGGTATGGTTGTTGAAGGTGTACGAACAACGAAAGCTGCTCATGAATTGGCAGAGAAAATGGAAGTTGAGATGCCGATTACAGCCGCTTTATATGACGTGTTGTTCAATGGGAAAAATGTAAAAGATACAGTAGGCTCATTGATGGGGCGTGTTCGAAAACATGAAGTTGAAACGATACCTGATTTATTATAAAAAAAGCGGTAGAAGTACATTTTGTGCTTCTACCGTTTTTTTTGTTTTCTGGGTCTTTTCACCAATTTTTCATTTGTGCATAGGATGAAGAGTAACTTGAGGAGAGGGTGAAAAGAATGGATAACAACATTTTTAGTAACATTGAAAAGGAAGCGAAAGTGAATAAAGAAGATATTTTTAAATTAGCATCATCTGTTCAAAATGCGAACTTACGTGATGAGAAAGTGCTTCGCCAATTGATTCATCAAGTTGCTTTAATGGCAGGACGTGAAGTGCCGAAAGAGCAAGAGGATCAAATTGTAAAAGCGATTATTAACAATAATATGCCGGCGGATTTTGGTTCGTTAAGTAAAATGTTTAAAAAATAAATTATGAGAAACAAAGAGTTTAGAGAATGCATATGATAGTTATGAAAGAATGGGAATAGAGCTGTTAAGGGCATATTTGGTCAACCGAAGCGCATCATTTCGTGCTTCGGTTTTATTATTTTAAATAAAAATCATCAATTCACGGAAAAATGATGATTTTTATTTGTTTAAAGATTTTAATTTGTTAAAATAGTATAAAAATAGATTGAAAGTAAAGGGGTGTATATATGTCGGAAGGGCTTATGAAAATGTGGTTTGCTTTAGGGGCAATTGGATTTATG
>NZ_JBFUIN010000213.1:0-5450 GCF_056401855.1 Bacillus sp. P4_D3 | reverse complement strand
AACACGATACGAATAATTAAGTTACCAATATGTTGATTCATTTCATTCTCTCCTTTATAGTTTTCTTATACAAAACTTTTATTCACATTACAAAACATACACTAATTATTTTTATTCGTCAATTCATTTTTTATGAGAAAAAATATATTTTTTTTGCTATGATACAAATAGTTGTTTACAAAAAGGAGCTTGATTTTATGAATATCGGTTCTGCAATTCGTGAAATTCGTCAACGCAGAGGTATTACGATTGCCCAAATTTGTGAAGGAACAGGTCTTTCTAAAGGCTTTATGAGTCAGGTTGAAAACAATAAAACATCACCATCTATCTCAACTTTAGAAATGATCGCTAATTTTTTAAATGTTCCCCTTCCATATCTATTGTTAGAACAAAAAGATCGTTTGAAAATTATAAAAAAAGAAGAGCGTAAATACAGTGTGTACGGAAAAGATGAACAAAGAATTGAGCATGTTGCGGAGCAAGGTGGCCTTCGCCTAAATCTCGTAGAAATTTCTGCCGGATTCCCGAAAGAAAACTCGCCAAATGCTCATGAAGGCGAAGAGTGTCATCTTGTATTACGCGGAAAACTGGAAGTTCAACATGGTGAAGATATTGCAATTGTAGAAGAAGGTGATTCTTTCTCCTGGAATGCATGCGTTCCCCATATTGTTCGTAATATAGGTGAAGAATCTGCATTATTACTTATCTCTAGTCATGCGGAAAATCGAAAACGAGTTTACTAATTGATAAAAAAGAAGCCTGTTTCGTAACAGGCTTCTTTTTTATTCCCTTATAATTCCATAACTTGTCCCAACTAGTACGGTCTTTTCATGTTGATTGCGATAAACTGACTCAATTGAAACTTTTTTATATCCTTCCATTTGCTCAATATTTGTTAATGTTAATTCACAAGTAATCGTATCACCTGTAAAAACTGGTCTAATGAACTCACTTACTAATTCCCTCGCTATGTAATGTAACTCTTCTCCTACTTTTGTACCAATGCTAGCAGTCAATAGACCATGAACCATTAATCGTCCATTCTCATCATATTCCATATGATGTCTACCTTTATCGCCTGTAATATTTGCAAATTCAAAAACTTCTTCCTCAGTAAACCTTCTTTCGTATTTAAATACATCTCCAACTTTTGCATTCATTTTTATCCCCCGTTTAATAAACTGAATTTTCTTTAATTTTATCACAAAATAAGTCTCAGTTCAGTTTATATTATTAAAATAGCAATCCTTTTTCTTCACTACCTTATAATTTTATCGATGCCCATCCTTTTTTGCCACTTGATACCCATAATACGCACATGTTCCATTTCTTGATAACTCTCTTACTTCAAAACCACAGCTTCTATAAAAATCAAAATTGTTAGCGGATGTATGCGCAAACCAATCGCCATGCGGAAGCTTTTGTAAACAAAGAGCTACAAGTTTCTTACCTAACCCTTTTCCCCTATACTCACACTTCACAACTAAATTTACTATGTTAGCAACCATGATTTGATCAGAAATCACTCTAACCATCGCGACCATTTCTTCTTCATCCCAAATTGTGAAAGCCCATGTGGAATTTTCAAATGCTATCGTAAATTTTTCAATTTGCCAAGAAGGGATATTATCATTACTCCAACCGGCATCTTCAAATAAAGTTTTAATTGCATATGCTGGTACACCGTTCGTTCCCTCACGAATAATAAGTCCATTATGGTAAATATACATGTAATCCCCCCTTTATTTTTATATACCATTCTCCAAAAAATGCAATTCACCTTTTTTCATCCAACCCGCTTAATGGAATAAACGAGAACATCCATCTCATGAAATGAAGTTGTTTTCTCATAACTAAGCCCTGTTTTTCTAGCAACAAATATTGAAGCTGGGTGGTTCGGATTAATAAGTGAAATTAATTTATTCATTTGTAATGCTTGAAAACCATAGTCTCGAAATGCCGCCGCAGCCTCTTTCGCATACCCTTTCCCCCAATACTTAGGAAGTAACCAATAGCCAATCTCAATTTCCTCTTTTCCATCTACCTTCTGCTTGACAAGTCCTGCATGACCAATTCGTATCCCTGTTTCCTTTTCAATCATTACAAATAAACCGAGACCGTTTTTATAATTTGGAAGTACCCTCTCCTCCAAACTTTTTTTACATTGCATAAATGTTTTTAACATTCCATTTCCAATATAGCGCATTACCTTCTCATCCCCCCATAAAGAAGCATAAAACGGTAAATCATCCATTGTATATTTGCGAAATTGTAAACGATCTGTATGAAACACTCTTTTATTCACTCCCATCATTTTGAACCTCATTACATAACTATATATTTCAAACTACTTAAATGTTAAATAATTTTTATCAAGACGCCACAAAAAAGAAAGAAAATTCAGTCTTATAAAAATGTATTATATCAAAAAAAAGCAGTAGACAAAAGAGTGTCTACTGCATCCATATCATAACTAGTATTAAGAAAACTACAATTGAGGGGGTGTAGGATTTTCATATATACTAGATACTTATCCCGTTCTAACGGGCGGTAAACCTTCCAATCTTTTGRGTGGAAAGTTTACCGCACATAAGAACTTTGCGGTCATTAAGAAAGCACTGTTAAGTATTCAAATACACGCTGAGCTTTTTCTCCACCCATTCGTGCATGTTGAAGTAGCGAGATGCCATGCGGGCCAGGTGCAAATAACGCTTCTGGTTGTACTACTAAAATAGCTTGTACAACTTCAAGTTTCCCAAGCATAGCCGCTGCAAAAATATCCATCCGAGCTCCCTTTTCCAGTAAATAAAGCGCAATATCTTTACGTCCTACATGGGCCGCTGCTCCTAAGGCACTTTCCCAATCTGAGCCGCCCCAATTATAAGAGGCATGAAGTAAGCTTGGCGATTCTGCCAATAGTTCCTGTACTTTTTCTAAATCTCCGTGAGCTGCCATAACAAATTCTCTTACTAATTCAATGGTAATACGTTCTTCTGTTTGCATCGCTCTGCTCCTTTTTTAGAAATTCGTTTCGGTGTAAAAAATGGCTTGTCGCTTCCTTGAAAAATATCTACTTCTATGCCAAATACATGTTGAAACATTTGTTGACATAATACTTCTTCTGGTACACCGTCATACTGAATCTTTCCTCGCTTTAATACGAGTAAACGATCACTATATTGAGCCGCTTGGTTAATGTCATGTAAGACCATTATAATTGTCATACCAAACTCCTCGTTTAATCGTTTCACAAGTTCCATTACTTCCAACTGGTGAACGATATCCAAAAAGGTTGTTGGTTCATCTAATAATAAGACATTTGTACGTTGTGCTAGCGTCATCGCAATCCAAGCACGTTGTCTTTCTCCTCCTGATAAGGATTGTAAAAGACGATATTCATACCCTTCAAGATTTGTAACAGACAATGCCCACTCAATAATTTCTTCATCTTCTTTGTTTAAGCGACTACTCCATGATTTATGAGGACCTCTTCCGAACTCTATTAGTTCTTTCACTGTTAAATCTAATTGATGATCATGCATTTGTGGTAACATCGCTAATTGCTTCGCTACATCTGCACTCTTCATCGTATGAATATTTGTCCCATCTAAAATGATATTTCCTTCGCTTTGTTTAAGTAGCCGTGCTATTAAACGCAGCAAAGTAGATTTCCCGGATCCATTCGGACCGATTAAACTAACGATTTCTCCAGCTTTAATATGTACATTCATATTTTGCATTTGAAATCTTTCAGAATGTGCGTAAAACACTTTGTTAACGGAAATCACGTTGTTTTCCTCCTCTATGAATTAAATATAAGAAGAACGGACCACCTAAGAAGGACAATAAAATACCAACAGGCAATTCGATTGGATCGAACCAACTTCGAGCTATCGCATCCGCGAAAACAAGTAATATCCCTCCACCAAGGCATGATAATGGCAGTAAATATTTATAGTCATTTCCAACTAATAAACGTAACATATGCGGTACAACAAGACCTACAAATCCAATTAGACCAGAAACACTAACCGCAATTCCAGCTAACATTGTACTTACTACTATTAAATAAAACCGACTTCTTTCCACGTTATGCCCTAATAATTTCGCCATTTCATCCCCAAGCATTAATACTCGAATGTGTTTAATACCGAAGAAAGCTAATATAATAGCGAATATTGCATAGTAAATAATCATATTTAAATGTGCCCAGCTCACACCACCAATACCGCCAGCTAACCACGGTAACACGGATTGTACTTTGTCACTATGTAATAACATTAATGCTGACGTTGCTGCACCAATTAATGCATTGATTGACACACCTACTAAGACGATTCTTGAAGGCGGTGCCCCTTTTTGCCATGATAAAGCATAAATGACCATCGCTGTTATGAAAGCTCCTAAAAACGCTCCTAGCGGTAAAAAAGCCATGTGCTGAGGAAATAGAATCATAATTACAATTGCTACAAGACCCGCTCCAGATGAAACCCCGATAATTCCAGGGTCTGCAAGAGGGTTTCTCATAACCCCTTGCAGTAATGCTCCAGATGTAGCTAAACACGTTCCTACTATAAACCCAACGAGCACTCTCGGTATGCGAAGATCCCATACAATCCGATGAACTGTCGAACTTTCATCTTGTATCCCTGTTAGAATGTCTCGTAAAGAAAAAGATAAACTTCCTGCGAAAAGACCGTAAAAAAGACTTAGAAATGTTAATACGACTAAAGTAACTGCTATTATCCATCTTTTCTTTGCAAAAGGATGTTCCTTTTCTCTTACTATTTCACTACTCTCCATACTTATCATTTCCTTACATCTTGTATACTTTTATACATGAATTCCATCGCTTCTGTAACTTTTGTCCCAGGATTTGATCCAAATAAATCTGGTGGCAAAATAACTACACGATTTTGTTTTACTGCATCTAAATTTTTCCATGCTTCATTTTTCATCATTTCGCCTTCAAATGCTTTTTTCACACTATTGGGATCTCCATGTGTAATTAAATAAATCACATCTGGATTTGCTTCAATAATACGTTCTACACTTAGCTGTGCATATTGCGGATATTCTTTCATTTCTGGAAAACCAGCTGCGATATTTTTCCCGCCCGTTTTTTCTAAAATATCCCCTGATAGAGATGTTGGTAATGCTGCTAAATAAGTGCCTGGTGCCCCATACACTAGCAATGCTTTAACGTCACTCTTTTTCTCATATTTCTTCATTTGATCATTAATTTTTTGGTTAAGCTCTTTTGCTTTATCTTCTTTCTTCATTACTGTTCCATACATTTCAATACTCTTTTGAATATCTTTTACAGAGTTGGCTGAAGAAATGATTACTTTTGTTCCTTGCCCTTCAACCGTTGGAATATTTTTTTGGAATCCATTATTAGCAACAAGTACGTCTGGCTTTAAACTAGCAATTTGTTCAAAGTTTGGCTG
>NZ_JBFUIN010000212.1:0-5454 GCF_056401855.1 Bacillus sp. P4_D3 | reverse complement strand
AATGTATCCATACGGTCTAAACGAAAATTACGTATTTGTTTTCGCAGTAAGCAATGAGCAACGATGTACCAAATTCCTGAAATATTGACTAAACCGTAAGGATGAACGGTCCGATTTATTTTTGTAGTTTCTCTTGGTTTACGATAAGAAAAAGAGATAGCTTGTTCTTTTTGAATAGATTCTTGCAATAAGAAAAGTTGGTTTTCTAGTTGTTCTCGCTCGGGTTGCTGATGAGAAAATATAGGAGAAAGGAAACGGAAAGTTCCTCGCAGCTCTTCAACTTTCTTTTTTTGATCAGTAGAGAGGACAACCTCAAGTTTCTCTTTTGCCGATTGCGCATGTACAGAAAAAGAAGAATTGAAAGTTTTCTCAATATAATCACCGCCTAATAAAAGAGTAACAGCCTCTTCAGGCGTAAGTTGAATGGGTGGTAAGAAATAACCATCCATTAATGAATAACCGTGACCAGGCATTGCGAAAAGCGGGACGCCAGATTCACTAAGTGCATCCATATCTCGATAAATAGTGCGTATACTTGTCTCGAATTTTTCAGCTAAGCTTTGTGCTGTAACGGTTTGTTTTCTTTGTAATTCAATTAATATAGCTAATAAACGATCCGTCCGATTCATGAAATATCATCCTTTATTTTATAAATATTCTTATTGTGAAATTCTAAAAGTAGTGTGTAATTTCCTGCAGTTAACAGACTTTTCCCTATGTATAATATTAATATAGTAAAATCATAAGAACCTATATTGCAGTTTCCAATAATATACTATATAATCAGGATAAGAAAACGTTTTCATGCAAAGGGGGAAAATTTCGTGTCGACTATCGAGGACGTGGCGAAATTAGCGGGGTTATCAAGGACAACGGTTTCTAGGGTGATCAATAATCATCCATATGTTTCAGATGAGAAGAAGAAAAGGGTTCAATTAGCAATGAAGCATTTAGGCTTCGTTCCTAATTCTGCGGCGAGAAGGCTTCGTAAACAAAAAACAGAAACAATTGCGGTGCTTGTTCCAAGGATTACAAATCCTTTTTTTAGTAGATTTATTGAAGCAATCGAGATTGCTGCTTCTGAACATAAATATAAACTGATTATTTGTCAAACAAGATATTTACCGGAAAAAGAGATGGAGTATTTACAATTATTATCTACGAAACAAGTAGATGGGATTATTCTATGTTCACTAGAAAATCCGTGGGAAGATGTAGAGCCATACTTGCAACACGGTCCAATCGTGTTATGTAATGAATATATTGAGGAAGCAAATGTTCCAACAGTGAAATTTGATCATGCACAGGGAGCATACATAGCTGCCAATCATGTATTAGAACAAGGATATCGTAATCTGATTTTTTGCCGTGGTAACGAAACGAAAGTAGTGAGCCAACAGCGAAAAATGGGCTTTTTACGCGCTATTACTGAAAAGAGTAGAGAAGTGGAAGCGATCGATTTTCTTGAAAACGCTTTCTCTTGGGACGATGGAAAACGAATATTCAATGAAGTATTAAAGGACAAAAAAAATCCTACCGCGATTTTGGCAGGAGGCGACGAGGTTGCAGCTGGAATTATCTCAGAGGCGAAACGCCATGGTTGGAGTATTCCAGAAGATCTCGCTGTGATCGGTTTTGATAATCAAATTTTAGCGCAGATTACAGAGCCAGGTATTACGACAATTGAACAGCCAATCGACGAGATGGCCCGAAAAGTTGTCGAATTAATGATGGATAAAATCCATACGAAAAATTATCGACAAAAAGAATTGTATGAGTTTGAACTAGAGCTCTTGGTGAAAGGTTCAACGATGAAGGATACGATGTTATTAGCCTAGTAGACTATGTCTGCTAGGTTTTTTTATGTTCACAAACTACTATTCTTCGTGAACGCAATCGTCACATTTGTTATGGTATGCTTCGTGTTGCTCATCAATTTCCTTCCCGCAGTGTGCACAAGTTTTCGTCGGTAAATTTCGGAAAAACTCCATTGGTTGATCAATCATGTCAATCCCTCCATTTCCATTTCTTACTATCATTGTATTAGTACAAAAAACAAAAGTCAACAACTGTTTTATAACAAAATTGAAAATTAATGAAAAAGTTTAGGAAATGGATTATAGTTAACAATGTAGGATGTAAGTAAAAAACTTTCTCAAGTACGGAGAAAAACCGCATTCCTACACGGTTTTAGAAAGGATGGATACATATGAAGATGACTGTTGTCGGCTTTTGGGGCGGCTTTCCAGAAGCGGGAGAAGCAACGTCGGGGTATTTGTTTGAACACGATGGTTTTCGTTTACTTGTAGACTGTGGTAGTGGTGTACTAGCACAGCTTCAAAAATATATAACACCATCTGATATAGATGCAGTTGTATTGTCGCACTATCATCACGATCATGTTGCAGATATTGGGGTATTGCAATATGCAAGATTAATTACGAGTGTGACAAAAGGACAACTACCGGAGTTACCAATATACGGTCATTTGTTTGATGAGAATGGATTCCATTCTTTAACGCATGAACCGCATACGAAAGGAATCGCGTACAATCCAGAAGAAACACTTCAAATTGGACCGTTCTCCATTTCATTCTTAAAAACTGTTCATCCTGTTACATGCTTTGCGATGCGTATTACAGCTGGGGATGATGCCATAGTATACAGTGCAGATTCAAGTTATATTCCTGAATTTATTCCGTTCACAAAAGATGCTGATCTTTTCATTTGTGAATGTAATATGTATGCACATCAAGAGGCTGCCAAAGCAGGGCATATGAATAGTACAGAAGTAGCAAGTATTGCGAAAACTGCGAATGTAAAAGAACTTTTATTAACGCATTTGCCACATACAGGCAATCCATCTGATTTAGTAACAGAAGCAAAACAAATTTTCAGTGGCCATATTACGCTTGCGCATAGTGGTTACGTTTGGAATTCATGAGGTGATACGATGTTATTTATTGATAATAAAGGGATTACAGATCCTACGATAAACTTAGCGATTGAAGAATATTGTGTTAAAAATTTAGATATTAACGAAACATATTTACTGTTCTACATTAATGAGCCTTCGATTATCATTGGTAAAAACCAAAACACAGTGGAAGAAATTAATGCAGATTACGTAAAAGAAAAAGGCATTCATGTCGTTCGTCGTTTATCAGGCGGAGGCGCAGTATATCATGATTTAGGAAACTTAAACTTCAGCTTTATTACGAAAGATGATGGAGACAGTTTCAGCAACTTCAAAAAATTCACAGAACCTGTAACGAAAGCGCTTGGTAAACTAGGCGTAAATGCAGAGCTAAGTGGTCGTAACGACATTTTAGCTGAAGGTAGAAAAATTTCAGGTAACGCTCAGTTTTCAACGAAAGGTCGTATGTTTAGTCACGGTACGTTATTATTTGACTCTGAAATCGATCACGTTGTATCAGCACTAAAAGTGAAGATGGATAAGATTCAATCAAAAGGAATTAAATCAATCCGTAGCCGCGTTGCGAATATTACAGAGTTCTTAAACGAAAAAATGACGACAGAAGAGTTTAGACAACTTCTGCTAGAAACAATTTTCGAAGGAGAAACAGAAATTCCAACGTACGAATTAACAGAAGCTGATTGGAAAGAAATCTATAAAATTTCTGAAGAACGTTACCGCAATTGGGACTGGAACTACGGGAAGTCTCCGAAGTTCAACTTACAACATTCACACCGCTTCCCAGTTGGACAAGTTGATGTTCGCCTTGAAGTGAAAAAAGGAACAGTAACAGAATGTAAAATTTACGGTGATTTCTTCGGATCACTAGATGTTCATGACATTGAAGAACGTCTAACAGGCGTACAATTTGATAAAGATACATTCACTGTAGCTTTAGAAGGCGTAGATATCGCGCGTTACTTCGGTAATATTACAACAGAAGATTTCTTGCATTTATTCTTCTAAATAGAAAAGAGACTGTCATAACTGGCAGCCTCTTTTCTATTTAACTTGGAAAGCTTTTAGTATTAATCTTTATATTTTTCTCGTGCGTCTTTGAAAATACTTTCAATAACACCATCATTTTGAACATGATCTTCCGAAAGTGTAGAGGATTTATTGATGGTTGTCTTCTGTGTATATAAAGGTACCTTTCCAAATGTAACGGCACGAGTTGCATATTTGCCATCATCTACTGGTATTAAGAATAATAGGTATTCTTTTTCTTTAACCATGTTTGTGTAACCGTTGATATTGTAAGCTGTATTAGTTTGTTTATCATAATAAGCATTTTCGGTTATTTGAATTTCTTTGCCCACTAATATATTAGTATCCTGTTGACTATTTTTATATACGTTATTCACTTTGAAACCAGATAAAGTGAAACCTCCATTTACTTCGCCATCAACTTCTGATCTATAAATTTCTGTTTCTTTTTCATCTGTTTTTATTCCACGAACTATAATTGGTGAATTATTTTCTAGTTCTTCCAAATTGTTGAAGCCGTCAGTTTTTGCATCGAATGTGATCTCTTTTGACTTAGATTCAACAAAGGGATTTCCTATAAATAAAAATGTGATGAAGCTTAATACTATGATTATCGATAAGAACCTCAGTGATTTTTTCATCTGTATAATGCCCCCTTTTAATATCTTGCATTAATTCCAGCCCAATCATCTGATTGTGGATAATCTTTATAATTAAACTCATACTGTCGCATTACAGAAATACTGTCATTACTTTTTTGAGTGTGCCCTAAACCGAGAGCATGGCCTACTTCATGAACTGCAGTTTCTTTACGTCTTGCTGAGTCTAATTCTACACGCCATTTTTTAAAAAGAGTGACATTACCGCTACCGCGAAAAATCCCATAAGTATCTCCATTATATCTATCTACATATTCAATTTTGACATTTGCTCCCCCTGGGAGACTGGATTCTTTAGTAAATTGAATTTTTGAGGAAGGATTCCAAGCAGTGATGCCCCTTAAAACCTCACCTTTTAACCCGTATTTACTAAACTCACCATGAATCCAATAATAGGCATTATTTGGATTAGAAATCTTTGAACCATTATGTGTATATGCCTTGATAGAAGATGGTAATACTGTAGCAAATAACAATAAACCGAGTAACGAAAAAATAATTTTTTTACTGTTTCTAACAATATTCCTTCTTTCTGTAATTTTTTATACTTAAATGTAATTTTTCTATAAATAGGTAAATATTCCTTTTTTTATTTCTTTTAAGCATATAAATTTATTTTAATTTGATGTAAAATAAAATGAATTACCTGTACCTAACTTTTCATTAAAAAAGGAGGGATTTTGTTGAGGAAATTAAAAATTCTACTTTTTGTTTTAACAGTAATTGTTACCTTGTTTGCATGTGAAAGTGGAAGAGAAAAATATAATAAAAATATTAATCAAGTAATTAAATTAGAAAATGAAGCGCTCCAAAAACATGGAGAAGAAAATT
>NZ_JBFUIN010000211.1:0-5476 GCF_056401855.1 Bacillus sp. P4_D3 | reverse complement strand
GTACATAATTAAAGACTATTTCTTACTTTTTCATCAAGCATTACATAAAAACACCCAAGAATTATCAAAGATTCTCCTTCGTCTGTTTAACCTCCTACAGCGAAACGGACGAAAATCTCACAGATATGAGAAAAAAACAGTCTTTGATATTTTAGGTGTTGTGTATGAGTATACCACTTCTGCCCATCAGGTAGCATAGCGAAAAATTTGAAACCCGTCAGGGTTTATTTGATGTGCCTACTTTTATGCTATCTATAAAAGATAATAAAAGACTACGTGAAAAAACCACATTTTGTATAAAAAGATACCTTAAGTTGATGGATGTGGGGTCCCACCACATTGATATCAAACTAAGGTTGCACCAGGAAAACCTCAGAAGAAAAGCTCACTCCTTATATAAAAATAGATAAAGAGTGAGCTTTTTTTGGCTATCGATAATGATAGGTTAATTTTACATGTATACGAGATTTATCATTATTCATCATGAACTTTTATTGATGGTATTTATATATATATTTACTCATAAGAATGGAACTAGCTTAGTATTTACTGGGAGGGATTAAGAATGAATAGGGATGAAACCTCATTACATCCTGATACAGGTGTTACGTCTGTAATGTTTGTTGAACGTTCATTAAATGAAATTCGTTTTTGGTCTAGAATCATGAAGGAGCATTCTTTTTTTCTTCGATTGGGGTTTAGATGCGAGGATACCCAACTAATCGAAGAGGCTAATCAATTTTATCGATTGTTTGAACATATCGAACAAATAGCGTATTCCTATACAAATGAAACAGATCCTGGGCAAATAAAAAGATTTAATTCAGAAGTACAACAAGCCGCAACTAATATTTGGGGATTTAAACGAAAAATTCTAGGATTAATTCTCACATGTAAATTGCCAGGACAAAATAATTTCCCACTGTTAGTTGACCATACAAGTAGGGAAGCTAATTATTTTAGAAAACGTTTAATTGAATTAAATGAAGGTAAATTAGATGCCCTTCCTGATGCTATTATTAAAGAAAATGTTTTCTTTTTAAGGATTATGGCAGACCATGCTAAATTTATTGGTCATCTTCTTGATCCATCAGAAAGAAAGCTTGTAGATACAGCCCGGAATTTTAGCAATGATTTTGATGAATTGATGTATCAAGCAATTGACTTAGAATCTATGAAACCACAATCCCAAACAGTTCCTCTTTTAGATCAATTTTTAGATCAAAATCGTGTGTCAGTTACATCTCTTCGGGATTTTAAGAAAACGGCACGTGATTTAATTGAGCAATGTAAAATAAAGAGTATCATTCATCCATTATTAGCAGACCATGTTTTTCGTGAAGCTGATAGATTTCTTGAAATAATTGATATGTTTGATACTCATCTTACAAATATTAAATCACAATCTAAATAGTAGAAGATAAGGAAAGATACTATTTTGCCTTAAGCTGAGAAGTTAACAATTTATTGTTAGCTTCTTTTCCTTGTGATGGATTCATACGTTATTTTATTAAATATTCCCAAAGGGATTTTTAACCCCTTTGTTTATAGTCTTCCGTTCGCTTTACTTTCTCTTTTTGAATGGGAGTGACTTTTAAGCTCTCATAAGGACTTCTTAACCAACCCACAAACTCTATTAAATCTTCTAACCTAATACACTTATAATTTTTATTAGTTATTCTAAGTAAGTAAAAAAATGTTTTAAGGAATAACAATATGTTTTTTGAGTATTAGGGCTTTTTCCTGTCTTATCTAAATACTTTATATATATCATAACTGGCATTACAGGTAATCCCTCTTGTTCCAGTAATATGTATCTCTTGTTGTTATTCTCTATGAGAACCTCTTGTACCCTCATAACACTCACCCCTTAAAATAATATTAAAGCTTGGCCTAAAGATCTTACTACGTCCCACACTTTTAATATACAAACTTTTCTGAATGTAGCGTAGATATTGAACTATATTTTCAATATCTGTATAACTAATCTAATATGTATAAGAAAAGAGGATATACGCCCATATATTGAACATAATATCCTCCTATTAGTTTAGTCTATTTAAAGAAATTTATCTGTGTTTTTTTGTTTTATCTAGATTTCTTTAAATTATTTCTAACCGCACTTCCCGAAAGAATTCTCCTTACTCAAGCGTGTGCAAGACGATAGCCCAAAGGTAAGTGGAAGATGAATTTCGGTTGGCGTAAGCCAACATATTTGCTACCATATACTTTTGTACAAATTGCTCTTTCAAAACTGAAGATATAAGGTTGTTGTAGGAAATTCGTTTACAACGTAAAATCTTCAACGTTCTATCGTCCTGCGCTACTGAAATATGTGAAAACCAGGCGAAGAAAGTAGCGTATATGTGTCTAACGTACTCATACTATTTTTAGGGGGAGGGACTACCCTGTTAGCTTGGTCAACATAAGTGGCTAGTAAAAATCACTTACTTCCCACTTAGCTCCCACTTCAAGCGTCAGCTAAGTGGTGAGTAGTTCACTAACTTCACATTTCAATAGGAGAAACCCTATTGATACAAAGTTTTTTATCTTAACATTGTAAATCTGCAAAATCCTGACGCCACTCCTAAAACTAGCAAAAAAGTGTTAAATTAACGCTCTTTTATACTTTCTTTAATTACAGATTGTTTTTATCATTGTTTAAAATGTGTTATAAACCTGTTCACAAGTTGCGGCTGTTGGTTGAAAAAAACAGTGTTTTTTATAACGCCCGACAAAAGGCTGATTATACCATTGTTGAGGACAATCACCTGGTGGCCTAAAATACCATAAACTAAATTTCCCAGGCCAGTACCTCTCTCCATTGATTACTCGACGAGCTAAGCGTTTTTCACTTTCTCTTGCTCTTTGATAGAAATAACCGTGAGTAACAGCTTCAAATGCGTGTTCTTGGTAAATCATTTGTCTAATGGTACGAAGATTTTTAAAATCGGAACAATTGGCTCTTATTCGGTTAATTCCTACATTTCCGACGAGCAACATACCCTGAATTCCTTCTCCTTCGGCTTCTGCTCTCAGTAATCTTGCTAAAAGTGCAATATCTGCATCTGTCGCGTTAACAACCCCCATGATTTCACCTCCATTATATTTTCTTCTTATAGTATTGCTTATTAGTCAGGATAATGACTTTTTCACATAATATAGATCGTTATGTGAAAAAGTATGAAAGATAATTACTCTTGAACAGGAAGGATGATGGTACTTGAATATGGACTCTTTCATGGAAGGATTTGTATTGTCATTGGTATGGGTCTTAAAGATGGAACGACAGGTGAAGAAGAATTGCTAAATAAACTCATGAATAGAGGTATTTATAAGGATTATGTAGTTTCAATAGTTGAGGTTACTTATTTACATTTACTTTTGAGAAATATGATTCAAGTTAGTATTTTATCTTTTTCCGACATGCGTCTCCTCAAAATAAATAGAGAGACACTTGTCTCTCTTCAAAAAGTACTTTTGGGAATTTTAAATTGTCCCTCTTAGTATCAAACCTAGAACGGCCATAATTATCGTACTGATAATAATCCGTAAAATCCAAGAGGTATTCGTGCTGATTTTTTCTAATTGCTTATTAATTGTAGAAATGTCTTTCTCGTTAATTATTATTCGAGTTTCTAAATTACGAATATCACGCATGATCTCTTTTTGTTCTGATTTTAGACTATCAATTTTCACATTTAAGTCTTCCATATACTCACATCCCTCTAATATCTTAATAGAACAATCCTTATATGTTATGAGACAACCTTTAACGGTGTGAATGTATACGAGTTATTTCCATGTTGAATCTTTATTTTATACATCTTTCCCAATCGTATTTATCATTACTAAACTAGTACAAGCATTTGTTAATTGACCGATGGTTGTACTAATTAATCATATTCGGTTGTTTTGTTAGAACTTCAATCGAATCTCAACTACATTCTTCATATTTAAGTATTATCAATAAAGAGTTTAGAAAATCCATGAACAAAAAAACGAGTGCTGTGAAGAAAAACGCTCTTTCAAAGGATTTCACCAATTTCTACGGTTATTACTGCCTCTATGTCTGCGCCTACAGAACATTAAATGCCCATTTTGTTCAATAAAAAGAGAGCATCCAGGGCGGTGGATACTCTTAATGTGATAAGGAGTTTTAACTGAAAATCGGAATAAAGGTGGAGCGGTTAAGCTCGTCCTATACTTTAATATATGCTTGTTCTTCTCGAAAGGTGAAAAGTAAAAAGTAAAAAGACACCTTAATTAGGTGTCTTTTTGGTGTATAAGAGGTAGCTACCAGGAAAAGACCTTTCTGTATCATTATATGATTATCAATTCTCGTTATACCTAAAATGGCTTTTAAATACGTTTATTGTGTATTTTGATAGTAATTGATTTTGTCGCGAATAGCGGACGCAATAAATTCTTCAATAGTGCTGTTTGTTTCTTCGACTATTTTATGAATAGCTTGATATTCTTTACTGGATATCGTAACTGGTTTTGTCACGCTGCTGCTATCTAAATACACACTATTATTAACGCGTTTTACTAATCTTCCTTCTATTAAATATGGTGATAAACTTTCAATCCATTCCATTTGCATACCCATTGGTAATTCAATAAGAGATTGGCGTACATCAAAATACCAAAAGCCTGCTTCTTCTGAAATTTTCAAATTTCTTGGTGAGACATACTGTAGAATCAAGTCAACCAGCTGAAAAGAACTACTACGTAATTGATCAGACTTAGGTATACGAAACTTAACAAACCTTTGATGATGGCTACGAGGTTTATCATATAACTCGTATGCAGGTTCATATCCCGATTTTTTTGCTTCTTTTAAGGTGAATTCACTTTCAAATTCATCAATTAGTGTAATATCTCCACGCTTAGGGATAGTAATGACTCTTGCTATTGTATTCCCCTGGATATATCTTTGGAAAAGTACAGTATGATACTTTTGAGAGAATGTATACATTGCATTCGATTGATCCAATCGATGTACAAGCTTGCCTAACTCTTCTTCTTGAAGGAATTTAGTCTCACGGTTACGATATTCCTGTATAGTAGCTGTCAATTCTCCATCTTCTAACCATTTTTCTAATTGATATGTACTTATATCGTATTTTTTACTAGCCTGGTATAAAGTAAGACCTTCTATCTCCCTTTCCTTTTTAATTGAGTCTACATCCTCTTTTCTAAAAAGGAAACTCCCATCTAATCGCCATGTATCTTTATTGATTGGAATTAATTGTCCCTGCTTCATAAGATTATTAACAACGAAACTACTAACGCTTAAATACTCCTTTACTTCCGTTGTATTCATATTGATTGGTTGATTCTCATTCATATTATTTCTCCTTTCATTTAATTTGTATTTTTTAAATAGATTATCCTATTTTAATTTAAAACTTAAGAAATATATAACTGTAATTTATTATATCACAGGTAATGTTCAAGTTATTTATAAAGG
>NZ_JBFUIN010000210.1:0-5501 GCF_056401855.1 Bacillus sp. P4_D3 | reverse complement strand
GAACATGTTCCTCTTCTACTGTGTATTGTGTAGAATCGATTTTATTATTAGCTGCATGTTCAATTTCAGCTAATGAACTTGAAGAAATAGCAAGAGACCCTACTGCAATCATACTTATTGTTGCGATTTTTATAATCTTCATATTTATATACGTTCTCCTCTTTCTGATTAAACTAAATCGTAGTACCTCGACCTTTTGTGATTCATTTCACAAAATCTATCGTAATCATAAACTGATAAATGTTAATTATAACCTTTTACCCTAAATATTCCAATAGATAGTTTAGAAGCCTTTTTTAAAACTGGCCTTCCTATTACTTTATCATCTTTAGTTTTTTATTTTGTAAAACGGTGCCAATTCTTTAATCACTAAATAAAAAATGTTATTACTTCTCTTTCTATAAGTAATAACATTTTCTACCTATAAACGACTTAACAAATTTGTCTCCAACTAGCATCCTTCACATCTTCGCTAGTCGGTTTTCTAACTAATCCCACACAACATTCCTCACAAGCATCAAACGCAATGAAATTTTTCTGCGCTTGCCTTAACGAGGCCTTATTTGCTCCGCCTTCATAGTCATGATCGTTAAACTGAACAGGATCATCTTCCCAATAACATATGTTACAAATTTCATATGTGCCTGGTGGTTCTTCTTCTAATGTTTTATATCCGCAGCATGGACACGTGTATTTTTTCATTTTGTCACTCCATTATTAACTTGTTTTTTCTCCCATATATTCCGGTTCACAAAGAAGGTAACAGCGCAAATCATAGTTATCCCTATGAAATACATCATTTGAAGAGTACGAACTTCTTCATATGCAGCTGGAACTCCTACCATTACAGACAAAAAGATAAAAACAATACTAAAAGCTAAAAGTAGATATAATAATAAAGATATAATATAGCTTAATTTAAATCGTAAAATGATACCTCTAAATAATAACTCTCCAAGAAGACATCCACCTAAAATAATAGGTACTCCGAAATACAATGTAAGGACTCCCATTTGCGCAGTAGATTGAATTACCTTTCCAAGTATGTTCGGCGAAGTCATCTCATTATTTTTCCCCATCCTATCATATAAATCAAGTACCGTTACTGAAATAAAGAAACTTAATATAGAAAATGAATACGGAATTAAAAATTTGCTCACTCTCATTCACCTCACTTTTTCCTTTACATATATTATTCATTATTTTCTATCATTTTTACATAAAAAAATAACCCTCTATGATAAAACATAGAGGGAAGAATTTCTATATAAAAACCTATACCTTGTCCTGAAGTGAACCCGAAAACAGAACACATATCAAAACACCTAAACCACCTGTTCCCTATATTCTTTAGGGGATAGGTGGTTTAGGTGTTTATTAGAAGGTAGTACCTTCTTTTTTATAATATTCTTTTGAAATCTCTTCATAAAATGCTGCCGATGTCGCGTAGAAATAAGGTGCTAACCATAAGAAACCGATTCCTAAGGTAAGAATACTTAAAAGGAACCAGCCAAGGAAACTTAAGCATAGTAAAAAGTAATCCATTTTATGTCCATTCATCATACGGCGACTTTCGGTAATTGCTTGATTCGCTGTGTATTCTGGATGATCATTCAAAATAAAATACGTCATAGAATAAGAAAATGATTTAATAATACCCGGAATAATAAGAAGTAATGTCCATAGAATCAAGTATACATACATTAATAAATATGTTAAAAACGACTTCATAAGCTTACTTCCATCGCTAAACCATCTAAATATATGACCGATGCGAACACTAGTCCCACGGATTGCATTTAAAACAAGATAATAGGCGCCTATTGTTAACGGACCGATAACAAGCATTGCAATAATACTTACTGTAAGCGAATCACTTGCTTCTTTCCAACCCCAAAACATCGAGAAAACACCTGTGATTAGAAGTTCAACAGCTCCAATAAGGATTCCAAGTAATAAGGTTGCACCTACCGCTAATCCCCATTTTCCTTTTAATGCATCAAGTGCTTCTCTTTTCAACTGACTTATCATATATAACCTCCTACTATTATTTCTATATTAGTATACCATTTATATCAAAAATTTCACGAATTTCCCTGAAATAGAAGGATACAACCTTTTTTCTGATACGTATTGAGAAATGTGATCTGTATTTGCACCCATATATAAATTACACTAAAGAAAACCTAGTCCAATTGCAAACTACTCATTTTTCTATAACAAAAAGGCCTGCCTTTCATACTAGGCAAGCCATTCCAAATTAATTCTCACTTATTCTCTTCTTATACCAATCCTGCATTCTCTCCGCATCTTCTACTCTCGTATGCTCTAGTTTATAGTTCGATGATGCACTAGAAAACGTATACGTACATAAATCTGCCCGGCGCTGGAAATATGATTGTGTTTTTTCAATTGATTGGACGTGTCTTCTTCTTACAAGTCCTGTATGTTTCCCAATACTACGATGTACCATTGTAATTTGCTCTCCGGTTACACCATAACCATTTGTTTTAAATGTTGCGTATCCAAGTGTAAAGATAAGGATAGCGAGCGGTAATAACGCCCACATGATGTAATACTTTTCAAAGTATATGCTTATTCCCGTCAGCGGGATTGCTAGCATTGCGAAGAAGATGAAACTATCAATGAGATAGCGCCGTAATGCTGCTTTTGGTAATGAAATAATATTTGTATTCAGTTCGTATGGTAATTGTAAATGTGCGAGTAACTGTTGCACGCGATCTTTTCGAATAATTGGATGTAGCGTAACTTTTTCTTCTTTTCCTTCACTTTGAATGACTTCTACTTGCACAGCACAATAACCGAATGGTTGACGTAAAATACTTTCTTTTATCGTAATCCCTTGAATACGGTGCAATTTTAGTACAAGTTCTTTCCTTTCAAGTAACCCTTGCGAAATACGAACTTCATCATTTTTTCGATTCACTGTGAAATTACCATGTTTTAACGCGTAACCAATTGTGGATATAATCCAAGAAACGACGAGCAAAATGGCTACCATGTAAATCCAGCCGTATATATCATGATCCATTACATACGACTCTACGCTATTTTTTATCCATTTCGGAATGTACTCATCCACTTGGTTATAAACGACAAATATTAAAGAGAATAATAATCCAAATTGACCAGATGTAATAGACGCTAATAAAATTTCTTTCCACGTTAACTTGTACTCTGTCGCTTGTTCTTCCTCTGTAATAATTTCTGTTTCTACTACTTCTTCTGATGTTTCTTCTGCTTTCACTTCTGGCGTTGGCTCATTTAGCATTGCAATAAGCTCAGTCGCCTCTTCTACTGTAATACCAGCTAAGCTAACTTCTGCATCATCGCCTCCGCCAGCTGTTTCAATTTTAATTTTCTTTAGTCCTAACACTTGATACAGCATGCCTGAACTCGTATTAATCGTTTGGACACGTTCTTTATTTAAGTAGCTCTCCTTCTTCACAAAGAGCCCTTGTTTCACATGTAATACGTTATTTTCAACCCAGTATGTTGTGTAATACCATTTTTCAAACGCTGAAAAAACGGTGAGTAAACCGAATCCAGCGGGAATTAAATACCAAAATGGGAACTTTCCGTTTAAACTAAACATGAAAATAATTAATGGTATAAAGTCTGTTATTTTTAATTCTAATAACATCGTGATTGGATGCTGCCTCTTATACATCCTCATCACTCACTTTCGCTAATTCTGCGATTCTCGTTTTCAGCATTTCTGCTTCATACATCGTTAAGCCGGGAATGCTATGAGAAGTTGCTGCCGTTGAAATATGTAATTCTGCTAATCCATGTTTTCTCATAATTGGCCCTTGTTCAATTGTAACGTGCTGTACACGAATCATCGGTACTAATACGCGCTTTACAACGAAAAGACCGTGCTGAATTTCAAGCTCTTCTTCATTTAGTTGGTAGCTGTAATAACGTTGACGCAGTTTCGGGAATACGAAGTACGAAAATGGTGCTAGCGCAACTGTTAACCCAACCATCACATACAAAATCCACGCCCACCAATCAAACTTTATCATGAGGAAAAGGTATACTAAGATGACGAGAATACCTATCCCTTCTTCAATTACAGCACGAATTTTCCACACCTTGACCATGTCAGGATGAATTTCATTTTTCAATGGATCCATGTAACCACTCCAAATCTATTAATCTAATATATGAATTGTCTCAATCTATATTTTACATAACTTTACATAAAATTGAAAATTTATTATTTATTCCTCCTTCATTATCATTACATTTTTCACATTTTGAATCCAAATTTCTTTATACTTTAACTGAAATCCTATTAATATGTAATTACTCATATTATCAATAACGAGCGCTAACGTATGCGCATTTTCTTCAGTTGCATGTTGTGACACAACACCAAGTTCCACACCTTGCTTCAATAAATCGTGAAATCCATTTAAGAAATCTTCTTGTATTTCAAATAAGCGTTTCTGGTACTTTTCATTTCGCGTCGCAGTTACGATGAATTCATTTATAACGCGTAATATACCTTCTTGACCTCTATACTCCGACAACATATGTAAACCATCCGCAATTAACTTTTCTGCAAAGTTTTCTTTCGTATATTGTTCTATAACGAAGTAATTTGCGAAATGATACCCAGAAAAAATTTTTTCAAATAAAAAATCAACTAACGCTTCTTTAGACGGAAAATGATAATAAATAGCTGGCTTTGATATGCCTACTTCTTTCGCAATCATTGAAAGACTCATCTTCTCAATGCCGTGCTCTGCCATTAGTTTAAATGATGCATCTACAATGTGCTGCGATGTTTGTAAATTTTTTGTCATACTATACCTCTTTTATTTTTACTTACCGGTCGGTAAGTAAATTGTAAAATGAAAAGGAATGATTTGCAAGTTAATTAGAGTTTTAAAAGGAACTTCTTGATGAACCWAGAAAAATATAAAGTAAAAACAATGTATAACGATAAGGAGGATTTTCATATGGGATCTGGCGGTAAAGGTGGTAGCGGCGATGGTGAAGATGGTAAGAGCGGTAGTAGTGGGCTTTTATTACTCATTCTGCTCTTTATCGTATTCATTATAATYGGAGCTAGTTATAGTGTGCTTAGCTTCTAAGAAAAGACACAATTCAATTAGTTATAGTAGCGTAGAAAACTGAAACAGATTAAAATTTTCCTTCTTAAGGTTTCTTCACCAATAAGGGCACACAAAATAAAAAGCCCCGGTTATATTTAACAGCCAGCGCTTTCTATTTTCAGTATTCTTATAATGCTTCAGCTATATTTCGTGCTCTGTCGCACATGTAAATCATTATTGATCATCCACAATAATATAGGCTGTTCTAATTGGCCCATGTACACCTACGACAAGGTTCATTTCAATATCCGCGCTATTTGACGGACCAGAAACGAAATTCACACAAGCGGGCAGTTTTTCTCCCGCTTTATTTTGATCATGAATCAGTTTTGTAGCATGGGTTAATCTTGGTAC
>NZ_JBFUIN010000209.1:0-5519 GCF_056401855.1 Bacillus sp. P4_D3 | reverse complement strand
GGAATGCATTGTCCAAAATTTTTAATTTCTATTTCAACATTCATATCTCTTTTAGAAACTTGAATTAAAAGCTCCTTTCCGTCTTTCCCGTACATAATACTATTACTAATTACATTTTCGAATAGCCTCACCATAACCGCTACATCCATTTCCACATGTAACACCTTATCACCTTTAATACAAAAGCTCATATCGGCATCATCTAGTTGTGGTACAAAATCAATCATGATTTGTTCAATGAACGCTTTCATATTTACTACACTTTTATGTAATTCGATCTCTCTATAATTTATTTGACAATATTCTAATAAATCATCTACTTGATTTTTCAATTCATAACTTTTTCGCTTTAATATACTTACATACTGTTCACATTCTTCTCTATTTGAATGCAGCTGATTTCCTAACAGGTCCGCGTAACCTATTAGGGATGTTACAGGTGTTCGTAAGTCATGAGAAATATTACTAATCATTTCATTTTTCATTTCTTGCGATTTTTTTTCATTCTCTATAGACTCTTTTAAACTTTTGACCATTCTATTAACATTCGCTGCTAATTCACCAATCTCGTCATTTTTTGAAATAGGTATATGTATTTCCAAATTACCATTACTTATTTCCTTCAGACTCTTGTTAATTTCAGATAATCTTTTCATCGTTGTTTTTGTCATGAATGCAAAGTATATTGTAGTAAAAATCAAAAAAACTATTAAATATAAAAATGAATATTTTTCCTCTAACGCAGTAACATGACTATATATATTTCCAATTGCAATTTGAAACGCTATTATACTTACAGTTGCTAACAAAATGCTACATATGAATGCGATAAAAAACTTAGCTCTCATGCCTTGTAATGATTTAATCTTCAATTTTATATCCGACTCCCCAAACATTTTGAATAAACTTCGGCTCTTTTGGATTCTCTTCAATTTTATTTCTTAATCTTGCAATATGAACCATTACTGTATTATTACTTTCATAGGCCCTTTCTTTCCAAACGCTTTCATATATTTCTTCAATAGTAAACACACGATTCATTGCAGCGGCCATTAAGTACAAAATATCATATTCAGTTTTCGTAAGATTGATTGTTTCTCCATATAACATTACTGTTCTCGACACTTCATCTATTTCTAAACCTCTAATGTTTATTTCCTTTTTTATTACTTGAACAGCATTTTGATTGAAATATGTATACCTTCTTAATTGAGCTTTCACTCTTGCTATAAATTCAATTGTACTGAACGGCTTCACAATATAATCATCTGCCCCAGTACTAAATCCAACGACTTTATCTATGTCCGATGATTTCGCGCTTAAAAACATAATTGGTAAACTATATTTCTCTCTTATCCTTCTACACAATTCAATCCCATCCATTTGAGGCATCATAACATCAAGGATAGCAAGTTGAACATCATTATTATTCAATACCTCTAACGCCTCTTCTCCGTTGTCAGCACTAAAGACAGTAAAACCTTCTTGTTTTAAATTTTCATTAACGAATCGAATAATATCTCGATCATCATCTACAATTAAAATTGAGTTTTTCTCCATATCTAAACCTCTTTTTGAAATATATTCCACAATTAATTTTAACATAAATCAAAATCATCATTACACCTTGAATAATCTTTATTTTCAGATTAAATTATATAATAACAACACATTCTAGTTTCAGAAGAAATGGAGTGAAGGCATGTTTCCTATATTAAAAACCAACCGGCTCATTTTACGAGAACTTACCGAAGAAGATGCACCGAGTATACTACAATGCTTTTCTAATACTGATGTCCTGCGCCATTATGGCCAAAAACCATTGCAAAATTTGGATCAAGTAAAACAAATCCTTAATAATTTTAAGTTGGGTTACAACGCAAGAAGCGGCATTAAATGGGGAATCGAATTAAAAGACAAGAAAGGTCTCATTGGAACAATTGGTTTTCATGATTGGTCTTCCGAACATAAACGAGCAAATATAAGTTATGCCTTTTTCCCTGAACACTGGGGAAATGGATATGCGACTGAAGCAGTTTCTGAAATTATATCTTATGGCTTCCATACGCTTCATTTAAAACGTATCGGGGCAATTGTATTTCTTGAAAACGAAGCTTCAAATAAAGTGCTATTAAAATTAGGATTTGAAAAAGAAGGGATTCTAAAAAACTATATGTATCAAGATGATATCCCATATGATACGAATTTTTATTCTTTATTAAAATCGGTTTAATAGATATAATTCCAAAAAAAGAAACCTCACTTTTAAAAGTAAGGTTTCTTTTTTGATTAATAGTTTTACTTATTATCGATATAAGTATTCCTATAAGTATAAACGCCACCAAATTGATGCTTTTCAATTCCTTTTACATAATCCTTTTGTACATAAGCGGAACCAATATGATAAAGCGGTGCTACCGCAGCATCCTCTAATATGACCTGCTCAGCTCCTCGCAACGCTTCCCATCTTTTCTTTTGATCTAGTATAAGATCATTTTTAGCTTTTTTTATTAGCTCATCGTAATGAGGATTAGAATAATTCATTTTATTATTTGGATTACTTGTCGTAAATAGCTCTAAATAACTAATTGGATCTTTATAATCTGGTCCCCAATTTACCATAGATATATCGTAATCACCTGTTTGTTCTAATTGTAACTTTTGCTTAAATGGCTGTTGTTTAATTTGTATCGTTAATCCATGCAAATTCTTCTCTAAGTCACCTTTTATATATTCCGCCATACGTTTTGCGTTATCTTGTTCAAACGTTAAAAACTCGAGTTTTATTTGTTCTACTCCAAGTTCTTTTTTCGCTTCTTCCCAAATCTTTTTCGCTTTTTGTAAGTCGTATGGAGAAATATCTCCGTTTTCTTTTCTAAAATCTTTGCCAGTCGCTTCATTTATATGACCAACTGGTACAAGTCCACTTGCAGGTTTTRCCCCGTTATTAATAAAGTGAGCTACAAAATCTTCTTTATTTAACGCTAATGAGATAGACTGACGCACTTTTTTATTTGCTAACGCATTATTTTTTTCATTAAAACGGAGCATTGCAATTCCAGGATCGCTCGACATATGCAATTGCTTATTCCCTTTATACTTGTCTACAAATTGAGAATTAATTGGTACTCGATCCAAATCGCCAGCTTCATATAAATTTACTGCTGTCATTGTATCCTTCACAATTTGAAAGTTTATTTCTTCTAATTTCACTTTCTTTTTATCCCAATATGTATCATTTTTCTTTAATTGAAATTCTTGTTCATGCTTCCACTTCTCTAATACAAATGGACCGTTATATATGAGATTACTAGGTTCCAATGCATAATTCTTTCCTTGTTCTTTTAAAAATGATTCGTGCTGTGGTAAGTAAATAGGTAGTGCTAACAACTGTAAAAAGTAAGGAATTGGCTGTTCTAGTTCCACTTCTAGCTTATAATCATTTATAACCGTAACCCCAAGTTCATCAAGAGGCTTTGTTCCCTTATTTATCTCTTTCGCATTTTTCACGTAAAAGAGCATATACGCATATTGAGACGCTGTTTCATGACTTACCGCCCGTCTCCACGCAAACATAAAATCATTTGCTGTCACACTGTCTCCATTTGACCATTTTGCATCTTTACGCRAATCAAATGTATATTTTTTACCATCTTCACTTCTTTTAAACGATTTTGCTACTGCTGGAATAGGCTGATCTTGATCATCTAATACATACAATCCTTCAAATATGTTTTGCATTACGTGTGCTGACGTACCATCCATCGTTTTTGTAGTATCAAGAGAAGGAATTTCTTCTGATACTGTTACATTTAATACTTGTTTTTTTGCCTCTGTTTCACTTTTATTCGCTTTATTATTACAAGCTGTTAATAATAAAGATGTAACAAGTGCCATTACCATTAAATGGCTCTTTTTTCGCTTCATGAGTTGTTCTCCTTAAGTATAAAATATTATAAAGCGTTATATATTATAGCAGAAATACTAACAGAAAGATGCGACATTCTTTTGAATATTTATTCGTTCAAGAAAAAAGCTATCCTTTTAAAAAAGGATAGCTTTCTCAACTGATATATAATTACCTATCTTTGTAAACCTCGTTTATAACGACTTGCTTCAAATATAATACGCTCTTCATCTAATGTTTTACATTCACCATTCCAAACGACACGTTTACCATTAATAATTACATCGCTTATATCTTTTCCACTAGCTGCATACACAAGATGTGATAACACTTCATCTGCTGGTTGTAAATGCGGCTTATTAGATGGGTCAATCGTAATAAAATCAGCACGCTTTCCAACCTCAAGTGAGCCCGTTTGTTTCATCCCGATTACTTCAGCAGCTCCTTTAGTCGCAAGTGTAAGAGCTGTTTCAACTGGTAACGCTGTTGCATCTTGATGAATACCTTTTTGTAATAATGTTGCAATGCGCATTTCTTCAAACATATCTAAATTGTTGTTAGACGCCACACTATCTGTTGCAATTCCTACTTTTATTCCTGCTTCTAGCATCGCTTTTACATTCGCTATACCAGAACCTAGTTTTAAATTACTATTTGGGTTATGAGCTACTCGAACATCATGTTCTGCTAAAAATGCACGCTCATTTTCATTTAATACTACACCGTGCGCAATAACTGTTGGGCGTTTAAACAATCCGCAACTTGCTGCATATTCTACTGGACGCTTCCCATACTGTGCTTCAATATCACGTACTTCACGCTCTGTTTCAGAAAGATGAATATGAACCATCGTTTGATTTTCTACTGCAATACGAGCACACTCTTCTAACAGTTCTGTGGAACATGTATATGGACTATGCGGTGCAACCATCGTAGTTAACATACCACTTTCGTTATAGTAACGCTTCACATATTTCTCAGCTTCTTCAATTGCTTTCTTTTCATCGTCTTTCGTTCCGAAGCTAAATAAAGTTCTTGAAACAGCAGCACGCATTCCACTCCTTGATACCGTTTCCATAATTGCATCTTGGTCTACTCCAATAGGATTAAACATATCAGAGAATGATGTTGTACCACTTTTCACCATTTCAAGTAATCCTAATTCCGTGCTAGCGACCGCAAGCTCTGGCGTAAACTGACTTTCAAGTGGCCAAATTCTCGTCTCAAGCCATGGCTGCAATAACATATCATCTCCGATACCTCTCAAAAGGCTCATAACAACATGTGTATGTGTATTGACAAGCCCTGGTAAAACCCACTTTCCTTTCATGTCAATTACTTCATCTACTTCAAAATCGTTAGCGAATTCTCCGCTATTTACATCTATAATTTGATCATTTTCTACAATGATATATCCATTTTCTATCACTTCATTTTGTTCATTCATCGTTGCAATTGTAGCGTTTACATAAGTTGTTTTCAAAAGTACTTCCCCTTTCAACTCTATGAAGTTCCCTTTAATTAGTTACCACCATTATAGTAACTTATTGAAGATTAAGAGTCAAAATATAATTTTAATTTTTTCGTTGTCTTTTCCTTCAAAATGCTATAT
>NZ_JBFUIN010000208.1:0-5596 GCF_056401855.1 Bacillus sp. P4_D3 | reverse complement strand
CACATGATGACTATATTTATAGTTTACGTGTTAGCGCTGAAATTTGTAATTTGAATGCAGAAAGTGTCTATATGGCAGTTCTTCCAGTAGCACACAATTACCCAATGAGTTCTCCAGGGACATTTGGAACTTTTTATGCGGGTGGAAAAGTAGTGTTGGCAACTGGAGGGAGTCCAGATGAGGCATTTGCTCTTATAGAAAAAGAAAAAGTGACGATTACCGCTCTCGTTCCGCCATTAGCAATGATTTGGCTTGATGCTGCATCTTCCCGTAACAACGATTTATCGAGCCTGCAAGTTATTCAAGTAGGAGGTGCGAAATTTAGTGCCGAAGTTGCGAAGCGTATTCGCCCTACATTTGGATGTACGTTACAGCAAGTGTTCGGTATGGCAGAAGGGTTAGTAAATTACACAAGATTAAATGATCCTGAAGAAATCATTATTCATACACAAGGTAGACCGATGTCTACATTCGATGAAGTAAGAGTTGTTGATGAAAATGATAATGATGTTAAGCCTGGTGAAGTAGGTAGTTTATTAACGCGAGGGCCATATACAATTCGTGGCTATTATAAAGCAGCAGAGCATAATGCAAGATCATTTACAGAAGATGGTTTTTATCGCACAGGTGATCTTGTGAAAGTGAATGAACAAGGTTACATCATTGTAGAAGGAAGAGATAAAGATCAAATTAACCGTGGTGGTGAGAAAGTTGCTGCGGAGGAAGTTGAAAATCATCTTTTAGCACACGATGCAGTACATGATGTAGCAATTGTATCTATGCCTGACGATTATTTAGGAGAACGTACTTGTGCTTTTGTTATAGCTCGTGGACAAACTCCAACAGTAAGTGAATTAAAAATATTTTTAAGAGAACGTGGTATAGCGGCGTATAAGATTCCAGATCGAATCGAATTTATTGAATCATTCCCGCAAACAGGTGTTGGAAAAGTAAGCAAAAAAGAATTACGTAAAGCAATTGCTGCAAAACTTATTACAGTAAAACGATAAAAAACTATTAGAATCGGAAGGAAGTGATTAGATGGCTATCCCATCTATTTCAGTATATAAAATGCCAATTGAATCAGAACTACCAAAAAATCAAGTGAATTGGACGCCAGATCCGAAACGTGCGGTTCTTCTAATCCATGACATGCAAGAATATTTTCTTGATGCATATAGCGATAAAGAATCGCCAAAAGTAGAACTAATTTCAAATATTAAGGTGATAAGAGAAAGATGTAAGGAACTAGGTATACCAGTTGTTTATACAGCACAACCTGGTGGACAAACGTTGGAACAACGAGGGTTATTACAAGACTTTTGGGGTGACGGTATTCCTGCTGGACCAGATAAAAAGAAAATTGTCGATGAACTTACTCCAGATGAGGATGATATATTCCTAACAAAATGGAGATATAGTGCATTTAAAAAGACGAATCTATTAGAAATTTTAAATGAACAAGGAAGAGATCAACTTATTATTTGCGGTATTTATGCGCATATTGGCTGCCTTTTAACAGCTTGTGAAGCATTTATGGATGGTATAGAGCCATTTTTTGTAGCAGATGCAGTTGCTGATTTTTCACTAGAGCATCATAAACAAGCATTGGAGTATGCATCTAATAGGTGTGCAGTAACGACATCAACAAACTTACTATTAAAAGATTTACAAAGTGTAAAAGGCGATGAAAGTGAAGGAATCACTTTACAGGAAGTGCATGAACTAGTTGCACAACTACTTCGTGAGCCAGTAGAGAGTATTGAAGTTGATGAAGATTTATTAAATAGAGGACTTGATTCGGTCAGAATTATGAGTTTAGTAGAGAAGTGGCGCCGCGAAGGGAAAGAAATCACTTTTGCAGATTTAGCAGAACGTCCAACTGTTGATGATTGGTACCGTTTACTATCTTCACAAGCAGCACAAGTGCTGTAACAAATAGACTACATAATAAAGGGGTAGTAAAGAATGCCTAATAGTCAAAAGATTCGTCATTCGTTATCATCTGCGCAGTCTGGTATGTGGTTTGCGCAACAATTAGATCCGCTTAGTCCGATTTATAATGCTGGGGAATATATAGAAATAAACGGAAATATTAATCAAGAAATTTTCGAGTTAGCTGTATGTAAAGTTGTAACAGCAGCAGAAGCACTTCATGTTCGTTTCGAAGAGRATGAAATTGGCCCATGGCAAGTTATTGAGGAATCGTCAAAGTTTCATATGCATTTTATTGACGTTCGTAAAGAGGAAAATCCTGAAGAAGCTGCTAAGGTATGGATGAAAAATGATTTATCTATGCCCGTGGATTTAACAGAGGATAAATTATTTACTGAAGCACTTATTCAAATTGAAAATAATCGTTTCTTTTGGTATCAGCGCATCCATCACATTGTGATGGATGGCTATGGATTTTCACTTCTTAGCCAAAAGGTAGCGAATGAGTATACATCACTTATAGAAGAAACAAACAAGAATGAAAAGCCATTTGGCTCTCTTGCAAAAATTGTACAAGAAGATAATGAGTATCGTGAATCTAAACAATTTCAGAAAGATCGTACTTTTTGGTTAGAGAAGTTTGCAGATGAACCGGAAGTTGTAAGTTTAGCAGAACGAGCGCCGAGAACATCAAATGGATTTTCACGAGAAACTGCTTATTTATCAAATTCTAGTACGAAAACGTTACTAGAAGATATCAATATTTCGTTAACGAGTTGGCCCGAATTTGTTGTAGCTGTAACAAGTATTTATATGCATAAATTAACAGGTGCAAATGATATTGTTTTAGGTTTACCGATGATGGGGCGTCTTGGTTCTGTATCTATTCATACACCAAGCATGGTAATGAATTTAGTTCCACTTCGTCTAAAGTTAACTCCAAATATAACTTTTGCAGAATTAATACAGCAAGTTTCTGAAGAAATTCGAGATATACGTCGTCATCATAAATATCGTCATGAGGAATTAAGAAGAGACTTAAAGTTACTAGGTGAAAATCAAAGGTTATTTGGGCCGTTAGTGAATGTTATGCCTTTTGATTACGGGCTTAACTTTGCTGGAAATCGTGGCATTACACATAATTTATCAGCAGGACCTGTCGATGATTTATCGATAAATGTATATAAGCGCTTCGATGAAAATGAGCTAATGATTCATTTTGATGCGAATCCGGAAGTATATAGCGATACGGAACTAGCATTGCATAAAGAAAGATTTATGAATCTATTAGAATTAGTGATAAATAATTATCACAAAGACGAGCCGATTGGAAAAATAAACATTACTCTTCCTGAAGAAAATCATAAAGTTTTATTGGAATGGAATGAAACTAAGAGAGCTGAAGAGCTAATTAATCTACCTATATTATTTGAAAAACAAGTACAAAAAAATCCAAATAATATAGCAGTTACTTGTAACGGGATAAAACTTACGTATAAAGAGCTAAATGAACGAGCGAATGAACTTGCAAACTATTTAGTAGAAGAAGGAATACAAGCAAATCAGTTTGTAGCCTTAGTATTTCCACGATCAATAGAAATGGTAGTTAGTATGTTAGCAGTTCTAAAGGCAGGTGCAGCATATTTACCAATAGATCCAGAATACCCAGCCGAGCGAATTAATTATATAGTAAATGATGCAAATCCGGTTTGTATCATAACACATTCATCTGTTTCATCCTCTTTAGTTATAGAAAATGATATTAAAAAAATCATATTAGATAGCGAAGAAACGAAAATAGCGTTAAAAACATATTCTCATATGAATATATCATTTAAAAATAATGAATCACTTTTAAACCCAGCGTATACAATTTACACTTCAGGATCAACAGGAAATCCAAAAGGTGTAATTGTTTCTATGAAAGGTTTAAGTAACTTCTTATTGGCTATGCAACATACGTTTTCATTAAATGAAAAGGATCATTTATTAGCAGTTACAACGTTTGCGTTTGATATTTCTGCTTTAGAAATTTATTTACCTCTTATTAGTGGTGCAAGTATAACAATTGCTCAGAAAGAGGTAATCCAAGAGCCTTCTGCGTTAACGACACTTTTACAAGAAGAAAGAGCGACAATTATGCAAGCTACACCGACGCTCTGGCAGGCGTTAGTAACTGAATATCCAGAGAGGCTACAAGGGCTAAACGTGCTCGTTGGTGGTGAAGCTCTTCCGGCACATTTAKCAAATAAATTAAAAGAATTAGGTTGCTCTATAAGTAACTTATATGGACCAACTGAAACGACAATTTGGTCTACCTTCATGAACATTGATGAAAGTGAAAGTGGTATACCTCCTATTGGAAAGCCAATTTGGAATACTGAAGTGTATGTGTTAGATGCAGGGTTACAACCAGTTCCACCTGAAGTTATTGGTGAATTATATATTGCGGGTGAAGGACTTGCGAACGGATATTTAGGAAAACCTGAGTTAACAGCTGAACGGTTTGTTGCAAACCCTTATGGAAAAGCTGGAGCACGTATGTACCGCACAGGTGATCTTGTGAAATGGCGTACCGATGGTGTGTTAGAGTACATTAGTCGCGCAGATCATCAAATTAAAATTCGCGGTTTCCGAATTGAATTAGCTGAAATTGAAACGGTGTTACAAGGGCATCAAAGTATTCGACAAGCGGTAGTAATAGTACGAGAAGATCATCCAAATGATAAACGAATCATTGCGTATATCGTTGCCGAAGAGAAGGAACCAATTAATCTTTCAGAAATTCGTGCTTATGTTTCAGAAAGTTTAGCGAATTATATGGTACCATCGGCATTTGTTGTGCTAGAAGAATTACCATTAACACCAAATGGTAAGGTTGATAGAAAGAAATTACCTGCTCCTGATTTTAATGGAATGAATAATGAGAGAGTTGCTAGAAATCCGAAAGAAGAAATACTATGTGATTTATTTGCAGAAGTACTTAGTATTTCGCGAATTAGCATTGATGATAATTTCTTTGAAATGGGTGGCCATTCGCTTCTTGCATCTCGTTTAATGGCAAGAATTCGTGAAACGTTAAATGTCGAATTAGGAATCGGGAAACTATTTGAATCACCAACTGTTGCTGAATTAGCGAAACAATTGGATCGTGCAAAAAGCGCGAGACCAGCTATTAAGAAAATAAGTAGACCAAATGAAATTCCACTTTCATTTGCACAGCGCAGGTTATGGTTCTTAAATTGTTTAGAAGGTCCAAGTCCTACTTATAATATTCCGTTAGTTATTCGTATGTCTGGAAAATTGAATGAGGAAGCATTACAAGGTGCCTTTTATGATGTAGTTGAGAAACATGAAACACTTAGAACAATTTTCCCGAATTCACCTGGCAGTTCATATCAAAGAATTCTAGAAATGGATAAATTGAATTTAAAAATGATTATAACAAATACATGTAAGGATGAATTAGAAAGTACACTGTCTGAAGCTGTAAGATATAGTTTTAATCTTGATATCGAACCAGCAATTCGTTTGCAACTTTTTAAAGTAAGTGAAAACGAACATGTATTACTAATTCTCTTGCACCATATTATAGGAGATGGTTGGTCATTACAACCATTAACGAGAGATTTTACAGCAGCCTATAAAGCACGACATCAAG
>NZ_JBFUIN010000207.1:0-5604 GCF_056401855.1 Bacillus sp. P4_D3 | reverse complement strand
GCTCTCTAGCAATCCTCTGCATCTCACCCGAGGATAAACCATCTGCATTTGTTATTACACCAGCCGGATTACCTGATAATTTTTTCTTCGTAAATGAATCAATTTGATATAATCGGTACTTTCTTTCCATGTCATTTTCCACCTTTAATATATTTAATTTTTGGTCCTTTATACTATCTTTAATTCTTATTATATTAAAGTTCCCCCGTTGCTTCTATAAGGAGCTGGATAGAAATGTGGCGATACCCCATCGCTATCAACCTAAAGATTTATTGCAACCCCTAGAACGAAATTTTTAGGATTTCTTGTAATAAAAAAGGATGTTTTATTATTTTGACTGTCTGTATATAACTTTTCCATGATTTATAAAACCATCTTACGAAACCGCCTCCTATTACAGAACTTGCCCTATATATTGGGGAATCTAATTTGGAATGTACCTAACTTAACCCTTTAGTATATAATAGCATTTAGAAAATAAAGGAAAAGATCTGTTTTTAATTATAGCCCTAAATATTTCTCAGTGTGTATTAGTATATAAAGAAGGACTAATCAAATTATAGATAGGGAGAAAATTAAATTGAAAGTGTTTAATAAACAAGTAATTCGTTTTATTATAGTGGGATGTACAAATACCCTGAATTATTACATATTCTATCTTTTATTAAGTCAATTAATAGGGTTAAATTATTTATCAGCACATATTATTGCTACTGGAATAGGCATAATAGGTTCTTTTTTTCTGAATACGTACTTTACTTACAAAACAAAACCGACTTTAAAGAAATTTTTACAATTCCCACTAACATATGCTGTTAACTTTGTAGTTACAACAGTCGGCATTTATATTTTAGTTGACTTAGTAGGTTTAAATGAAATAATTTCACCTTTCCTAGCATCAATGACTGCGATACCTTTTACATATATTTTATCGAAAAAAATATTAGTTACGAAATCCGAAAGAATAGTATAAAGAGAAATTGACAGAGGAAGCAAAATTTTTATACCTAATGAAACATGTAATGGATGAACTGACTGCGGATTTAGAGTTGAATAATAGTAAAGGCTGGTCTCTTAGAAAACGGCTTTTAAAATAATAATTAACAATATATTCCTATTTACCTATAAATCCAACTACAATCGTTAGGTTTGCTATTTCAACCTGCAAAATTACAGCTGTGAACATTCTCTAAAATTTAGAGATGTATAATAAAAAATAGCACCAAATGCCCATCCACCTAAGGATGCCAATTTTCTTATTTGGGGGTATTTGCTTTTCTTAGCTTGATAGCGATATAGCGGCTCCCCTTTTAGAATAGTAGAGTATAAACATGAAAAAACTCCTAACAAATTTTGTTATGAGTTTTTTAAAATACATGATATTTTATTTGTCAATATTTCTTCAATCTTCATTATTGATTTCTATTGTGCCTGTTCTAGCACTAACCTTTAAAATATTTAACAGATTATCAGGTGTCTTGATTTCCAATTCATATTCAAATTTAGATTGTGCTAAGTTGTCATCTTCTAATTCGAATTCTTTTTTCACATTAATAATTTCTCCATTTGTATGAGCTAAAGAAATTTCACGAACTTGTTTCTCTGTGTAGTTTTCATTCTTTTTTGCATAATTGTAACCCATACCATAATATCCACCAACAATAGCAATACCACTTACTAAAATAGCAATTACACTTATAATTATTTTCTTTTTATGTTTTAACATTTTCATCCACTCCTTAATGATTAATCATCTATTCCAAATCTTGCTTCAAGTGCATTTTCTGCTTGCTCTAATTGATCTTCAAGTATATCTTGTTCTCTTTCTTGTATTTGATATTGTTCAACAGTTATCGTTCCAGCATAATAATCTGCTTCTAACTGATCTTCAGATAGATCTATCTTGTCATCTAATTGGTCAATTTCTTTTTTTGCTGCTAAGTACGTATTTAAGTTATCTTCTTTTGCTCCAACTGGTTTCGTGTTATTTGCCTTTTCTACAATAGATGTAACTTCGTTTTTGAAATCTTGTGTTTGCTTAGTATCATTCATAGCAGGCCCTGTTTCGTGTGGTTCTTGTTGTAGTTGAGCACCTTCCTTTTGTGATTTATCATTTTCTACTTTCAGTTGTTGCACTTCTGTATCGTTATCAGCTTGAGTAGAACAAGCTGTTAAAAATAAACAAGACATTGCTCCAATCATCATCCATTTTCCCATTATGTTCTCCTCCCTTTACATGTGCACCTTATCCTTGTCTTTATATTACTGAACAAACATTAAAGGAAGATTAATGTGCAAAAAATAAAATGATATAATTAAATAGTTTCTAATCTTTCTTTAATGTTTTGGAATTATAGTGATACATATAAATAAGAAGAAAAGGAGAATGTTAATGCGAGTTCTTATTGTCGAAGATGAACAAGACTTACAAAATATATTGGTAAAACGATTAAATGCAGAATATTATAGTGTCGATGGATGTGGGAATGGAGAAGATGCTTTGGATTATATAAGCATGGCTACCTACGATTTGATTGTGCTTGACATTATGATTCCCGGAATAGATGGTTTACAAGTATTACAAAGATTACGCGCGGACAATAATACAACACCTGTCTTGCTTCTTACAGCTAAAGATACAATTGATGATCGCGTAACAGGACTCGACTTAGGTGCGGACGATTATTTAGTAAAGCCCTTTGCTTTTGATGAGCTGTTAGCAAGAATTCGAGTGTTGATGCGAAGAAAAACAGGAAATACATCTAACGTGTTTGAAATCGCTGACCTAGTGGTGGATTGCAATATGCATAAAGTAACAAGGGGCGACCGAGTTATCAATCTTTCCAGTAAAGAATTTGCTATTTTAGAATATATGATTCGTAATAAAGAAGTTGTGTTGACACGAGATAAAATTGAGCAACATGTGTGGAATTACGACTATGAAGGTGGCTCGAATATTATTGATGTTTACGTCCGATACCTTCGTAAAAAAATTGATAGCCAGTTTGAAACGAAGTTAATTCATACGGTACGAGGTACTGGTTACGTATTGCGAGTAGAATCATGAAAAGACTATCAATAAAAATGAAAGTGACCCTGTGGTATACGGGGCTAATTGTAATTATTATGGCACTCGTGTTATCTTTTATTTTAACTTCTTCAGATAAAGTTGTGCTCTTTAATATGAAAAATCAATTGAAGAGCACAGTAAAAGAAAGCATTGAAGATATCGAATATAAGCATGGACAGTTAAAGATGGACGATGATTTTGAAACCTTAGAAGATGGAGTAAATATCTTCATTTATAGTAAGCAAGGTGAGCTACTGGCAGGACATAGTCCAACAGGATTTAATAAAAAGGTATCGCTTAAATCCGATGAAATACAAACCATTAAAGACGGTAATAAAGAATGGATAGTATATGATTTCCTCCATAATGTAGGCGGCGATGAGCAAGTCTGGGTTCGTGGAATAATGACCATGAATCAATTATCATCGACCATGAATACGCTTATTGTGGTAACACTCATCTCATTTCCATTACTTATTCTCATTGCGGCAGTGGGTGGATATTTTATTACGCAAAGAGCGTTTCGACCTGTGCAACAAATGAGTGATTCAGCCAGTGAAATTGGTGATGGTAAAGACCTTTCGAAGAGAATTAATTTACAAGGTTCATCGAAAGACGAAATGTATCATTTAGCACAAACCTTTGACAAAATGTTTGAGCGATTGGAGACATCATTCGAAAGTGAAAAACAATTTACATCTGACGCATCTCATGAATTAAGAACACCAACATCTGTTATTATTTCGCAATGCGAATACGCTTTATCGCAGAGGAATAATCCGAAAGAAATGGAAGAATCGTTAGAAGTAATTTTAAGGCAATCACGTAAAATGTCCGCGTTAATCTCGCAACTCTTATTATTAGCAAGAGTTGACCAAGAAAAGCATAATACTTTTCAATTCGAATGTATCAATATGAGTGAATTAACGGAAATCGTTGTAGAAGAGCTTTCATTAATGGTTCAAGAAGCTTCGATTAATATAACAACTAATATAGAGGAAGACCTGTTTATTAAAGCAGATCAAACATTGATGATGCGTTTATTAATGAATTTACTAACGAATGCGATTGCTTATAGCAAAGCGAACGGCACTGTGAATATGCAACTGTTCCGGGATGAAACCAACATAATAGGTAAAGTCTCCGATAATGGCATAGGCATCAGCGAGCAACATATTGCGAAAATATGGGACCGCTTCTATCGAGTTGACGCAGCACGAACATCTTCAAACAATGGAAACACAGGTTTAGGATTGTCGATGGTAAAATGGATTATAGAACTACACGGAAGAGAAATTACCGTTGAAAGTAAATTAGGAGAAGGCAGTACTTTTACATTTAAACTACCAATTGAAAAACGAGCATAATGTATGCTCGTCTGTAGCTTCAGAATAAAGATTGATTAAAAAGCTCTCTTCAACCCTTATTTAAAAGTAATTACAAAAACTCCATTTTGAAAAAGAGTGATCAAAATGGAGTTACTCTTTTTAGCTATATATGAGATTTTATAAAACCATCCACTTAAATCTATTTTCCAAATATACCATTCAACACTCTGAAATATTCTAATCAACATAATCACTCAATTAACTAAAAAAGTCGGTTAATTGCATAACGCTTTTCTAACTTTTCTTGCGAAATTTAGTGGATCATCAACGTCTTCGATATTAACGTAAATCAAATTTGGATTATCACATAACCACTCATTGTGTATAGACGAAACTATTATTCCTTGTTTAATAATTGTAGCAACAAATTCAGTAACTTCCTTTTGCAAGAGTGCTACCCGCCCTAGACATAATGCCCGTCCAGTTTTATTATCTCGTGATTCAAATGAGAAGGAAGTTGTTACTCTAAAACGTTTTCCCAAGATTGTTGCGCGTATTTCATCCCGGTTTATTGTTGCCACGCATTTCCCACCGGCGAATCCTTCTTGGCCACCGATAATTCTTGCAAACTGTTGACAAATTGATTCCTCATTAATCGCCATACCTTTAATCATCCCCCCTTTTACTGTTAGGTTATGAATGAATACATAGGTCTGAAACGGTAATGAATCTATTCTATTATAAAAAAGATGATGGCAATCTAACGAAATCTGTTAGCTCAAGTATTCTTGATCACATGAATTGTTACCCGAGTTTAAATGGTGCAGAATTTTTTGTTTTATGAACTATAAATTTTTATAAGTAAAACCCCAGAAATCCAAAGGTCTCTGGGGCTTCATTATATATTTAGCTCTTTTTGTTTTTTATTTTGCTTATGTCTATACAGCGATTTTCGACTTATGAGAGAAATCAGTAATAAGATCAGTATTAGTACGAAAAGTTGCATAAATGATAAATCAAAATATTTAGCACCTGTAACTATTAAAAGTGTAGAAATCGTACCTTTTACAATGAAAAAAATAATAATCCATAATCCGCCTTTTTTCCAGTTCATTTTTATTTTACCCTTTCCTACGTATAAATTCTTAAATGTGACACCTTAATAGCTTTCCTACGTATAAATTCTTAAATGTGACACCTTAATAG
>NZ_JBFUIN010000206.1:0-5615 GCF_056401855.1 Bacillus sp. P4_D3 | reverse complement strand
ATATATGAATTTAGTAAATCACTAGTTTTTCAAATACATATTTCTAAAGCTAGTATTATATTTCTCAAGGAGGAAAATAAATCAATGGCAAAAAATAAGTCTTTTAACAAATTAATGGCTGGTACAATGACAGCTGCAATGGTAGCTGGCGTAGTAGCACCAGTTGCTACAGCAGCAGAAGAGGGCGCATTTAAAGATGTTCCTAAAGGACATTGGTCTGCAGATGCGATCAATTCTATGGCTGCAAAAGGTATTATCGTAGGTACTGGTAATGGCCTATTCGGATTTGGTGACGATGTAACTCGTGCTCAAGTAGCTACTTTCATGGTAAAAGCAAAAGGTCTTGAAACTGGATCAACAAAAACTCCATTCACAGATGTAGCTGAAAACAGCATTTATGCTAAATTCATCGCAGCTGCTGAAGCTAACAAAATCATGGCTGGTTTAGGCGATGGTAAATTCGGTCCAGACGAGAAGTTAACTCGTGCACAAATGGCACAGCTTCTTGTTAACGCATACGGCTTCAAAGCTGATGACAATAACAAAAAAACTTTCAATGACATCGACGGTTTATCTTGGGCAACTGCAAAATCTTCAATCGAGACTCTTGCAAGCTTAGGTATCGTAGCTGGTGAAGGTGAAGGCAAATTCAATCCAAACGGCGTTGTAACTCGTGAGCAAGCTGCTCAATTCATCTTCAATGCTATGAACTATCATCCAGAAGTAAAAACAGATGCTAAAGTTGAATCTGTAAGTGCGATCAACGCTCAAGAAATTAAAGTTACATTCACAAATCCAGTAAATGAAAAAACTGCGATTAACGAAGAGCACTACAAATTTAAGAAAAATGGTGCTGACTTAACATCTGAGGACTTCTTAGGTGACAAAGGTGAGAAAGGTGTTCTTTCAAAAGATGGTAAGAGCGTAACTTTCAAATTAAAAGCTGAGAAAGCATTTGCTAACTCTGACAAATATACAGTACACGTAACTACAGGCGTATTAGGTGCTGACTTAAAACCTGTAGAAAAATATCTTGATTCAGAAAAAACATTCTCTGACTCAGTAGCTCCAGAATTATTAGGTGCACGTGTTGTTGGTAAGAAAGTTGAATTAACATTTAACAAACCTGTGACAACAGATGCAAAAGTTAAAATTGATGGTGTTGAGCTTACAGAAACAAAAACTGCAAGTGAAATTCCAGGAGTATACACTTTAACAACTGATGTAGTTACAGGAAAAGATGGAATCTTCGCTAAAGGTGATCATGAAGTAGTTGTATACGATGCGAAAGATACATTATCTGTAAATCCTAATACAGCTTCAATCTTAACAACAAAATACACTGTATCTTCTGATACAACAGCACCAGAAGTGAAAGAATTAAAAGCTATTAACAGCCGTACTTTCAAAGTTACATTCTCAGAGCCATTAAGCCAACAACCTGAAGTAACAGTGAAAAAAGGTAACCATACATTCACTACAGCTGCTTATCAAGCACCAGGTGTTAATGGTCAAGTTCAATTTACAGTTGATCCACAAGATGCAACTTCATACATCGTTTCTATTAAAGAAGATGAAAAGAATGCTCTTAACCCATTATATGCAGGCAGTGAAAAGAACGTTGACTTAAGTGTTAACCTTAAAAACTTCAAAGATACAGTAAACTTACTTGGTAAACCAGTTGATATGAGCGTTTCTTTATCTCAAGATACTGCTACACCAAAAGTATCTACTGATAGCTTAAACAAAATTGAAGGTAATAACTTACTAGTTAAATTTAACGGTAAAATTGTTGTAAATAATAAAGACCAAATCGTAGTACGTGACAAAGATGGCGTAGTTGTAACATCTGAAATCACAGCTGTTGGCGATGTATTAAACATTAAACTTGGTTCAGAAGCAAAAGATGAGCCTTACACAGTAGAATTAAGAGCTGGCGCTGTTAAGTTTGCAAAAGATGACAACTTAGCTTCTTACTCTGTAAACACAAACAGCAACGCTGCATTCAACACAACTGTTGGTAACACAGGTATCGTAACACCTGTTGTAGAGATGGACAAAGGAATTATTAAAATTGCTGGTGATGTAATCACTATCAACTATACACAAGACATGAGCGGTAACGCGAAAGATGTAGAAAACTATAAAATTGATGGTAAAGCATTACCAGCAGGTACAACTGTAGAATTCGTTGGTAACAAAAAGACTGTTAAAGTTTCTCTACCAAAAAATTATTTCGCAAAAGAACAATCTGCTAAATTTACAATTAGCACAAACGTATTAACTGCATCTGGAAGCAAAGTAGTAGCTAATGCTCAAACGAAAGCTCCAGTAGAAGATTTAATTAAATTCGCTGATAACACAGCTCCAAAATTAGCAAGCGCTGTTTATGTGAAAGCTAAGAGTGGAGATGAAGTTTCAAATAAAATCAAAGTAACATTTGATGAAAACCTTGGAGCAATCACAAACACACCTGAATTTATCAATGACTTAAAAGTTGTTGTAAATGACAACGTTGCAACAGTTACTGGTATTGAAAAAGATGCTAAAAATGCAAACGTTGTTTACTTAACAACTGAAAAAGCTCTAAACGTTGCTCAAGCTGCAACAATTAGCGTAGTACCAAAAGGTGCAGATAATGCAGAAATCAACATTACAGATGCTGCAGGTAACAAGTTAGCGCTTGGTAACGTAACTGCATCAACTTCTGAAGTTCAAAAATAATAATAGATAGTACATCTGTTATTGATGAAAATCCCTTGTAGGAAATTTCCTGCAAGGGATTTTTTATACTATTCGCTTCATAGTGGTTATAAAAAATACCATGCCCTTAAAACAAGGGTATGGTATTTCAAGTGTTATTCAATTTCCAAATCAACGATCATATAAGCAAGTATAACAGCAAAGAAAATACTTACAGCCGGTGCTGTTAATACGTGGCCAGACATAAAGCCGATGCCGAGCGATAGGACGAGTGTGCTAGCTAGTAGCATATGTTTTACACTAAATAGTTTCTTGAAGTTTGTGATTATACGAATGAATATTTTTATACCGAAATAAAGAAGCGGTAGTAAGTACGTAAGGAACCCGACAATTCCGAATGCGAAGAATAGGTCGTAGAAATCCATTTCGATCAACTTTATTTTCGTTGTATAGTTACCAGCGTAGCCCATTCCAAATAGTTTTTGAGATAGTGGTGCGTCTTTATAATATTGTTTGTATATTTTTAAATACTTGTCACGATCACTGTAAATTAAACTTTTCATTTCAGAGTCTGTTAGTTCACCCTGCTTATGTTCTTCTTCTTTAATTACTTTTCCTTCTTTTCGTTCTTTTTCTTCTTGTACTGATTTTTTATATTCATACATTTGTAAATGAATGCTCATATTTTTTGCGATAGGAGTTTGTGGTGTAAGGGCAAGTAAACCTCCTAATACGATAGCAGCAATAACTGTGTTTACAAGGTATGTGAATCCTTGTCCTTCTTGTTTGCGATGAATCATATATTGAATGAATGAGAATAGAAGTGCCACGCCAAGCGTAACAATAATTGCACCATATCCTACTTTCGTTCCGACCATAATGCTTGCATACATCGCGAGTACAGTTGGAATCCAGTAATAAATTTTCGAGAAAGAAGTTGTTTTATGAACTGAGTATAAGACAACGATTGGGAACATAATGGCAAAAATAGAACTTAAATCATTCCCAGCAAAGAACCAACCTCTTGAACCGATCTTTGAGTGAGGATAGCTTTGGAAATCTGTGCCCGTTACCATTGCCGCAATGAGTGAGATACTCAAAATTAATGTTGCATATAAGAAATAGGTAATGATTTTATGAAACGCATATTCGTTATTTTTTAGTTCTTTCAGTGCGATAATATATCCAAACAGTAGTACAATTGGATATACACTCTTTAAAATAAATTTCACTTCTTCTCCAAATGAAATTGGAGATTTGACCATTAAATTATTCACGAGGCCGATTGCGAGTACAATGCCAAATAGACATAAGTAAAGAATATACTTTTTCGCACCTTGTTGTTTATGATGAAGAAGTAGATAACCTAATGCAAGAAGCATAAAGGCGAAACGGACTACGATTCCGACTGTTGCACTCATGTGTAATACATAGATTGAAAAGGATGTTAATAAATCTAAGATTGGTTGAAACACAATGAATAGCAGTAGGAAATGCGGGAAGTAGTTATCCGTCTGTTTTAACTTAGTAACCATATGTTCCACCATTCCTTCATTCTTTTATTTCAGTATCCCTATATAGGAAGATAAATGAATTTCTATATTTGTTTTTTATATTAAACTTAAGAATACAACATTTCATTGTAATGGTAAATAGATGAAGAGTATGGGGAAACCGACTTTAATTGCTATATTTTTCAACGGAATTGTATGTTTTACTCCGCTATTGGTGGGCAGTAAGGCCCCTGCCTCAAAATTCAGCGAAAGTAAAAAAGTTAGATGGGGGTTGGGCTGCCCGTAAAAGCCCGATTGGTGAAGGCTAATAATCAGCGGGGGATGAAGAGAACCCCCACTGATTAAAGTTTCACTTTATACAAGGGTATATACAAATTATGAGATTATTAGACAGAAAATTTAGAAAAAAGAAGGGTTTTTCATCTACTTTCTATAATTATATAAGTATAATCTTTATGTGGAAAAGAGGGGTATATATAATGGAAGTAACAAGTAAAACAGAATCTGTTGTTGTGAAATATGAAGGGCGCGTAGCAACGGTTATGGTCAATCGTCCAGAGGTGTTAAATGCATTAGATGAGCCAACGTTAAAAGAGTTATTACAAAAGTTGAAAGAAGTGGCGGAAAGTTCTGTTCACGTTGTTGTGTTATGCGGAAGTGGCCGTGGTTTTTCGGCGGGTGGAGATATTAAATCCATGCTTTCAAGTAATGATGAAAGTAAGTTTGAAGGCATCATGAATACAATTTCTGAAATCGTTGTGACGTTATATACGATGCCAAAGCTTGTTATTAGTGCAATTCATGGGCCGACTGCTGGGCTTGGATTAAGTATTGCATTAACAGCTGATTATGTCATGGCAGATATATCATCAGTTATTGCGATGAACTTTATTGGAATCGCTTTAATTCCAGATGGTGGTGGCCATTTCTTCCTTCAAAAGCGCGTCGGTGAAAATATGACGAAGAAGATCATTTGGGAAGGGAAGAAATTATCAGCGACAGAAGCGCTAGATATCGGTTTAATTGATGAAGTAATCGGTGAGGATTTCCAAACGGCTGTGAAGCAAAAAATTAATGAATGGTTACAAAAACCGATTAAGGCGATGATCCAAACGAAACAAATTTTATGTGAAGTGAATCGCTCTAATTTAGAACAAACGCTGCAGCTTGAAAAACGCGGTCAATATGCGATGAGACAAACAGCAGATCATAAAGAAGGTATTGCTGCTTTTTTAGAAAAGCGTCTACCATCATTTAAAGGGGAATAAAGTGAAACTTTAATCCGCGGGGGATTTGTTTATCCCACGCGGATTATTAGTCTTACTGCCCGTTAATTCGAGATAAAGGGAAGAAAGTGCTAACACATTTTAGTATAATTGTGTTAGCACTTTTTTTAGG
>NZ_JBFUIN010000205.1:0-5642 GCF_056401855.1 Bacillus sp. P4_D3 | reverse complement strand
TCTTTTTCATTTTCCCGTCCTATCTACCTTAAATTTTAATTTTTATATTCATGAATAAATATTTATGTTCTATAGACTATTTTTTGTTTCGATCCAAACAAAAATGGTTGTTTAGCAGCGTTCTCTTCTATTCTTTATGTAGTATGTTTGATTCATTTTCGCATGATACATATGTCGAACAGAAAAACCCCTTCAGTTGCGAAGGGGTTTTTATCATACGGCTACGCCTACTGATAAACACCATCATCATTTTAACAACTTTCGTATGAATTTTAAAGCACTTTTTGTAGAAGAGTAACGAATTTTCATGTCAAATGCTGTAGATTGGGACAAAATGCTTTTATAATGTGAAAAAGTCCGAAAACTTTGTTCACCGTGATAGCTGCCTAACCCACTACTTCCAACGCCCCCAAAAGGTAAATATGGCGTTGCAAGATGATACACGACATCATTTATACATCCTCCGCCATATGAAATATTACTCGTCACTTTCTCTTGCACTTTTCTATCTTCAGAAAATACATATAGTGCTAACGGCTTTGGATGGTGCTGAATCGTTTCAATTACCTCTTCTATTTTGTCGTATTCTATAATTGGTAAAATAGGTCCAAAAATTTCATCTTCCATAACAGCACTTTGCCATGTAACATTCGTTAACACTGTAGGCTCTATGTGTAATGTTTCTTTCGTATAATTCCCGCCAATCACAGGTTTACCGTCTTGCAAAAATGTACATAGACGTTCAAAATGACGCTCACTCACAATTCGCACATAATTGTCATTTTGCAAAGCATCTTTTCCATATTGCTCTGCGATTTCATGTCGTAATGCCTCGATTAACTGCTCTTTCACTGAAGAATGAACGTACATATAATCAGGCGCTACACACGTCTGCCCAGCATTCAAAAACTTGCCCCAAACGATACGTCTTGCGGTTACATCTAGCTTTGCATCTTTATGTACAATACATGGGCTTTTCCCGCCAAGCTCTAACGTAAGAGGCGTTAATTTTTTCGCCGCTGCTTCCATCACAACTTTTCCAACACCAACACTACCTGTAAAGAAAATATAGTCAAACGGTTCCTTTAAAAGTGCAGTGCTTTCCTCAACACCGCCTTCTACTACCGATACAAGCTCTTCTGGGAATAATTCTTCTAGCATTCTCGTAAGCACTTTTGAAACGTTTGGCGTTAACTCTGACGGCTTTAAAACGACTGTATTTCCGGCTGCCAATGCTCCTACGAGTGGGGCAATTGCTAATTGAAACGGATAGTTCCACGGTGCGATAATAAGCGTCACACCATAAGGTTCTGGCACTACTTTCCCCTTCGATCCAAAATGAGTAAGAGCTGTGCGAACACGCTTTGGTTTACTCCAAGATGAAATATGCTTCATTTGAAAAGAAATCTCTTTTAGTACATATCCAATTTCTGTTGTAAATGATTCGTGAACTGATTTATTCAAATCTAATTTCAACGCTTGAAAAATCTCATCCTCAAAACGCTGAATTCCATCATAAAGCTTCTTCAAATTATTCTTTCTCGTCTCTACACTTCTCGTATGCCCTTTGTAAAAATATTCCTTTTGTTTATTTACAATAGAGGAAATACTCATGCACTCACCTTCTCCCACTATTTTTATCCAATTCTTTCATTATTTATATAGACTTCATATGTAACAAATTTCTATTCTTAAAGTTACATTATATATAACTTTTCCCTTTATATAAAATTCATTGCTCACAAAAAAACTACCGAAAGAAAATCTCCCGGTAGTTTTACTGTATTAACGATATAAACGAACAGCACCTGCAGAGTTATCATCAGCTTGTCCTACTACTTCAAACTTCAGACCAAGCTTCGGTAAAATACGTCCTGCATCTGGAATTTGCTCATTAATATACTTTTTAGAGTCATCAAACTTCGGTACTCCTGGTAATCCATCGTATACGAATGTTCCACGCGTTGGAGATACCACTTTCCAAGCTGGCGTTTTGTCGAATGAGAACGCCGAATCAGCAATTTGGAATCGCGTACTGCTTTTAAATGTTGGTTTGCCATTTAAAGTTCCTGCAATTGCTTCTGGATGAGAGTCAACTACACCAAGGAAACCATGTCCTGGATGTATGCCAACCCAGTTATCTGTGTAAGCTGAATCCGCATACCATACAACCATACCAGTGTTATATACTGGACCGCGAGCAAATTTCAATGCGTTATCTGAACCCGCATAGTTTCTCCACTCTACATAGTAGTTATGCTTTTTCTTATCCATTCCGTTAGATGCAACGAAACCGTCCAATTTGAATTGTGGTGTACCTTCTGCATCATCAGAGAATGCAACATTTCCATCTACAGTTAGTGACGCATTATCAAGTGTAAATCCATTTAACGCCAATCCACCGTCTGTAATATATTCAAATACTAGTTTCACTTTCTTACCTTTGAATTGACTTAAATCATATGATTTATCAACCCATTTTCCATTTGTCGTAGCTGCATTTCCACTATTTGCTTTCTCACCAATTCTTTCAATCAACGTTTTTTGTCCATCTTCTGTTACAGCGTGTACTTCAAGGAAATCGTACTCTGCTTCGATTTCATACAATGACTTATAATCGAATTTTGCAGTCGTTGCTTTCGTTAAATCGAATAGTGGCGTTTCCATCGTTGTATGAAGGTCATCACCTTTTGTGCTGTAGTAATACTGTTTACCAAATGCAGGCTGAATTCCTTTTACATCTTTATCTGGTAAGTTAACACGAATCAGACCTGGACGATCTGACTTCGTAACACTTTGGTCTAAGTATGTTGCAAGACCGATACCTTTATTTAATTTCTCGTAATCTACTTCTACGATGTTCGCCCAGTTACCACCGATTGTTTTTTGGAAAAACTCTTTATTTTGTGGTGATAAACTCGTTGGCGTTGTTCCTGCGATTTTACCAGCCCAGCTTCCGCCACTCATAATAGACCAAGCTTCAACCGGTTCACCCTGACCGCTATACTGTGTATCATACTCATCTGGAAGACCTAAATCATGGCCATATTCATGTGCGAATACACCAACCGCGCCATCTTCTGGTTCAATTGTGTAGTCGAATGCTGCCATATTTCCGCCCCAATATGGAACTTTCGCTTTTGTACCTTCAATTGCGAATGGTTTTGGTCCAACTGTCCAGCGATGTGACCAAATTGCATCATCACCTAATTTACCACCGCCAGCTTCTTGTCCAACACCCGCATGAATAATCATTAAGTGATCGATTAAACCGTCMGGTTGATTTTKATTCCCATCACCATTTACATCATATTGATCGAACTGATCAAACTGTGATAAATCAAGTCCGCTATCTACAGCCGCTTTTAATGCATCTTTTACTAGATCACGTGGTCCTTTTGGTCCTTTATTATCATGACCTGTACCAGCATCTGCACCGTAATCAGCAGCTTTACCTGGAACTGTTAACCATTTTGTGACTGTTCCGTCCACTGTGTAACTACCACCTGATTGCTCTTCGTAATATTGTTTAAACGTTTCGATTTTGCTTCCATCCTCTAACGCAAATGGCTCATTACCGAATAACATTTTTTCATAATGCTCTTTATTAAAATCGTTCGAATACATATAGCCAGGCTCTTTATCAATATTGTTATGTTTGAAATCAGCATACTCTACAAGTAAAACGAGTACTTTATCTTTACGAACTTCACCGTTATATCCTTTTTGTTTTGCTGGTGAAGTTGGTACTTTACCATTTAAGCCCCCTTTAACTGGACCTGTTCCTGCTGCAGTCCCGTTTGCTGGTTGCTCTGATTTTTCTTTCGTTTCTGCTTTCGCATCTTTCACTTTCTTTAAAAAGTCAGATGCATCTTTCGTAAGTTGGTCCCCATTTGTCGCTTCTTTCCCAGGATTTTCACCCTTTTTCTTCTCTACATACTTTTCGACAGCTTTCTTTGTTTCTGTCTCTGAAGCCGACGAATCAATTACCCCACGTTCTTTTAGCGCATTTGCTAATCTCTCTTCTGGGATTAAGTGATCATCAACTGGGCTTGTAGCTGTCTTGTTCTCCGGCGTTTCAGCATATACAGACTGGCTTCCAGCACCAAACGACAAGCCTAGAACAGCTGTCAAAGCAATTGATGATAACACTTTAAATGGTTTCTTGTTCATCCCTTATTGCCTCCCCTAATATAAAATATGTATTACATACTCTATATTATTAAAAATTCAATATATTTTCAATATTTAGTTATATTATGTAATTTTTTTAATATATTTGTAAAAATTTCATAGTTAGTATACGAATATATCACAATTCAACAATGTTTTCAGAAAATATTGAAAATTTTTGGCAGAAACCTTATAATTTCCATAGAGAGAATTTAATGGGGATTTTATCTTTGTTTCATCTACACAATATTCGATAATTTGATACATAAAATATAAAATTCGATTAATTATCGTCTACTATGTAGCAGCAATTATGACCAATAATTAGGGAGGAATTACATTTGTACAAAGATAAGGCTGACTCACTAGATCAAGAATGGATTGATTTAATACTTGAAGCTCTAGATGCTGGCATTGCCCTGCAAGATATTGAACACTTTTTCCAACGTATGAAGCATACGAGCCAGGCTCAATAGCCTCGTTCTTTTTAACGAAGTTTATGTTATAATAATCACATCATAAGACGACTACATATTGATAGAAAGGTGCGCAAATATGATAGGAGAACGTATAAAACGCCTTCGTTTACAAAAGGGCATTTCACTAACAGAACTCGCCGAAAAAGCTGGTGTAGCTAAATCTTACATTAGTTCTATAGAACGAAATTTACAAAAAAACCCTTCCATTCAGTTTCTCGAAAAAATTTCAGCTGTTCTACAAATTCCAGTTGATACGTTACTTCACGATGAAACAACAACAGAAAGTCATCTAGACTCCGAATGGACACAACTCGTTAAAGATGCGATGAGCTCCGGTGTCTCAAAAGAACAGTTTCGTGAATTTCTTGAATTTACACAATGGAAGAAAAATCAACAATAATACATATGAAAGAGTGCTTAAAACGGGCACTTCTTTTTTTCTTTATAAAAAAAAGCGGGGAAATCCCCGCTTTTTGCTTTATTATTTTTCTTCTCCAGCTTCTTGGTTAGCATTGAATGTCCACTCTAAATTCAATGAATCACCTTGGARAATATTTTGCTCTTTTCCATTGTCTACGAATTCAAACTGTACCMATAGGTAATCCTCTGTGCCAGCCTCTAATCCACCCTTTTCTCCCCACTCAGGAGCAAAGATATCTTTAGCTAAAAGATCTGGATCTACATTTTGTAAATCCGCTAAAGTTGTTTCATATACAGCCTCACTTTGCTTATCCCAGTTCCAAAGGAATTTCACTTTAATATGCTTACCAAAGTCTTCACCAGCATTATCACCTTTTGCATCTTTAACAGTATACTTTGTCGCTAATTTAACATCTTTAATTGTTAAACTACCATCGTTCTTTAATAAGAACTCTTTCTTAACAGTATCCCCTGGTTTTAAATCTTTAATATCTACAAGCGTTTTAGGGTTTAATGTAAGATCTAACGTCCCAGCTGCAAATGTATTGTTCGATACTTCTTTATCACTAA
>NZ_JBFUIN010000204.1:0-5662 GCF_056401855.1 Bacillus sp. P4_D3 | reverse complement strand
AATCCATCATTTGTTTCAGTCATAATGCGCATTCTTTCTTTTCCCGTTTCTGATTTTGGGTCCGCAATTAATAAACAATATGATTGTTCACTACCACGCCCAACACGCCCCCTCAGCTGATGGAGCTGTGATAAACCGAAACGTTCCGCATCATAAATAACCATAACAGTCGCATTTGGTACATTCACACCTACTTCAACAACTGTTGTCGACACAAGAATTTGCACTTTATTTTCACTAAACTGTCCCATTATCTCTTCTTTTTCTTGGGATGATAGTCTCCCATGCATTAATCCAACTTGGCATTTCCCTTGATAATGATGAGTCAGCATACTATGTAAGTCGATAGCATTTTGTACATCAAGCTTCTCAGACTCTTCAATAAGAGGGCAAATAACATATGCCTGTCTTCCTTTTTTTATCTCTTTCTCCACAAAGCCGAGAACACGATCTAACATATCATGTTTTGCCCAGTACGTTTCGATTACCTTTCTACCAGCTGGCATTTCATCGATAATAGAAACGTCCATCTCTCCAAATGCAGTGATAGCTAACGTACGCGGGATTGGGGTCGCCGTCATAAACAACACATCTGGACTTTCACCTTTCTCACGTAAAACCCGGCGCTGCGCCACACCAAATCGATGCTGTTCATCGGTAATAACGAGACCTAACCTATGAAATATAACTTCGTCTTGAATTAAAGCGTGCGTCCCAACAAGGATGTCTACCTCTCCTTGTTCTAATCTCGACAAAATTTCTCGACGTCTCGCACCTTTAACAGAACTTGTTAGCAATTCAACCTTCATACCGAAATGTGAAAACGTCTCCGCGAGCGACTGATAATGTTGTTCGGCTAAAATTTCTGTAGGAACCATCAAAGCACCTTGATAATGAGCCAATTTCGCCGCATAAAGAGCAATCGCAGCAACAACTGTTTTCCCAGAACCTACATCCCCTTGCAATAATCGATTCATTCGGTACGGAGATGTCATATCTTTCATTATTTCATCTACAACCCGGCGTTGTGCACCAGTTAACGGAAACGGAAGTGCATCAGTAAACTCTTGCAATTCTACTAATGAAATTTCTTTTTTCGTCCCTTTCGAGTTTTCCCTTTCCATTTTCCGTAATGTTTGCATTTTCAACTGAAACAAGAAAAACTCCTCATATACAAAACGGCGACGCGCTTGCTTTAAGTCTTCCTGTCCCACTGGAAAATGTAACCCTCTGAGCGCTTCATAGCGTGATAATAATTTATATCGACTTAACAAACCATCTGGTAACACTTCGACTATAGAATCTCCATACTCCTTAAATGCTTGTGCAACAAAACGGCGCATCTGCTTTACTGTCAGTTTTCCTTTCACTGAATATACAGGTTCTACTTCTTGTTGTCGTACAACCGGTCCAAAATTCAGTTCTGATACAGCAATTGTTTGGCGATGCTGATCCCATTTACCAGTAATCGTTACCGTTTCATCTAGATTTAACTTTTGTTTATAGTATGGTCTATTAAAACATACAGCTGTAATTAAATAACGACCGACGAGAACACGAACTGTAAGACGTGACTTCTTCTTCCCATAATATTGCAGTAAAGGAGCACTATGAACTTTTCCCTCAACTGTTACACGCTCGTCATGCTTTACTTCAGCAAGATCTTTCATCGCATAGTCTTCATAGCGGTACGGAAAATGTTCTAATAGATGAGAAACTGTATAAATTCCCATCTCGTGTAACAACTCAGATGTTTCTCCTCCGATTCCCTTTACATCCGTAACAGGAACTTGTACAACTTCATTCAAGATTCTCACGCTCCGTCACATTATTTTCTTTGATTCATTCTATTGATTATCCATTAATATCATTGACATCTGTAATTGCTCTCTTTCACCTTATATATTCTATCATAGGCATTCTAAGAGAAACTACTCTAATCCCTCTGTATAAAGTGAAACTATAATCAGTGGGKGTTTTGTTCATCCCCCACTGATTATTAGCCTTCACCAATCGGGCGTTTACGGGCAGTTTATCTCCCACCTAACTTCTTTGCTCCAGCCGAATTTAGGGGTGGAAGTTTTACTGCCCACAAATAGCGGGATAAAACAAAGTTGTACAATACGTAAGAAAAGAGCCTCACTATTAGCAGCAAGGCTCTTTTCTATCATCAATATGCTAGCCTTTTGAATAAAAACTAGTAATAAATTTCATATCACTATTTCTTATCCATTAGCAAGTAAGTAACCCATTTATTTTCAAATCAAATCTTATCTTATTCTACAGAGAAGATGAAAGAATACACCGGTTGGTTCCCTGCATGTACTTCTACTTCTGCATCTTCAAAGTTCTCTTCTACAAATGCAACTAATTCAGCCACTTCTTCATCTGTTGCATCTTCACCTTGTAGGATCGTTACGATTTCAGAATCCTCATCAATTAGCGCTTCTAGTAATTGCTTTGCAGCTCCTACTTTCTCAGCATTTGTAGATACAATTTTCCCATCTGCAAGACACATGAAATCATCTTTTTGAATCGCTACACCGTCAATTTCCGTATCACGAACAGCATACGTAATCTGACCTGTTTTCACATGAGCTAAAGCTTCTTTCATGTTTTCTTCATTCTCTTCTAGCGTTCCAACTGGATTAAATGCTAACATTGCAGCCATACCTTGAGGAACTGTTTTTGAACGAATAACAATAACTTCTTGTTCTACAACTGACGCTGCTTGTTCTGCTGCCATCACGATATTCCCGTTATTTGGTAAGATGATGATTTTTTCAGCATTCGCCTCTTCAATCGCCTTCACAATATCCTCCGTACTCGGATTCATCGTTTGGCCACCTTCGATAACTTTCGTTGCGCCAATGCTCTCAAATAAAGTTTTAATACCCGATCCCATAGCTACAGTTACAATACCATACGGTTGTTTCTCTATTGGCTGATTCGTTTGTTCAGGCACCATGGTAGGTTCATCTAATAAAGCAGTATGCTGTTCACGCATATTTTCTACTTTGATCTTAATTAGACTACCGTAACGTTGTCCATAGTTCATAGGCTCTCCAGGATGTTCCGCATGAATATGAACCTTTACAACCTCATCATCCGATACAACAAGTAGTGAATCTCCGTACACACTAATATCTTCACGGAATTTTTGTTCAGAGAAATTATGTTCCTTCATTTTTTCAGGCTCTAATTTCACCATGAATTCCGTACAATATCCATACTTAATATCTTCTGTACTCAATTGGCTTTGTACACTACGGTGATGTTCTGCGCGTACCATGTCATTCATAGATGGTTGGGCAGGCATATTAGAAGAAATCGTTTCTCCTTTTAAGTCAGCTAAAAATCCTTCATACACAACAACAAGACCTTTACCACCGCTATCTACAACGCCAACTTGTTTTAATACAGGTAATAAATCTGGCGTACGATTTAACGATGCGTTTGCTTCTTTTACAACGTCTTCCATAAACAAAACAAAGTCGCGCTGTTTTTTCGCAACTGTCACTGCATATTTACCCGTTTCTCTTGCAACCGTTAAAATCGTTCCTTCAATTGGTTTCATAACCGCTTTGTAAGCTGCCTCTACTCCAGCTTCTAAAGCTGCAGCAAAATCAACTGTCGTTAATTCTTCTTTTTGTTCAATGGATTTAGAGAAACCACGGAATAACTGAGATAAAATAACCCCAGAGTTACCACGAGCCCCCATTAATAATCCTTTGGCTAAACTTACGCCGACTTTACCAGCATGCTGTGAAAGATTTGCTTTCACTTCACGTGCGCCTGAAGTCATTGATAAGTTCATGTTTGTACCGGTATCGCCATCTGGAACTGGAAATACGTTTAATGCATCAACAAGCTGAACATTATTTGTTAAATTATTGGCTCCTTGAATGATCATTTGTGATAAACGTTTTCCATCAATTTTTTGAATTGACACAGATTTTCCTCCTTAATGCACATTACAAGTTTATTACTTTAACTCCTTGTACGTAGATGTTTACAGAATCTACTGCTAGTCCTACAGTTTGATCTAATGTATATTTCACTTTAGTCTGCACGTTATGTGCTACTTCTGAAATTTTCGTACCATAGCTCACAATAATATACATATCAATATGTACTTCATCTTCATCTTTACGAACAATAACGCCTCTAGTGAAGTTTTCTTTTCGTAAAATGTCTGTTAATCCATCTTTTAACTGATTTTTTGATGCCATACCTACGATACCGTAGCAATCTACTGCGGCACCTCCAGCAATTGTTGCAATTACATCTGTACTAATATCAATTTGACCGTACTTCGTTTTAATTTCAATTGACATCTCGTTTCCCCCTTCATAAATGGTGAAAGTGAGCTAGACTACTTTAGTTACTATCATATAATCTTTTCAAAGAAAATTCCATCGTTCTTTCTTTTTCACTCTCATATTTTATGTTTTAAATTACATTTTTTTATGATGAGCAAAATAGTCCATTGTTATTATACAACATGTACCACTATAATATGTCAAGCAATTTTTCTTGATTTCACCTTTTCTTCATTGACATATAGTGTCAAGTATTTTTTCTTGATTTCTTTTTCCTACGGTGTTGCATTCTCTTTTTAGTTGTGTTAAATTATAGTAGTGTTTTTAGCATCGCATAAAAGGCTAACATTGAAAAATTACGTATGTTACGGTAGTTAAGGGAGGGAAATATAAATGGCTCGTGTTTGTGCTATCACTGGAAGAAAAGCTCGTTCTGGTAACTCTCGTTCTCACGCAATGAACGCTACAAAACGTAAATGGGGCGCTAACCTTCAAAAAGTTCGCGTACGCATCGACGGAAAAGTTCAACGTGTTTACGTTTCTGCTAGAGCATTAAAATCTGGCAAAATCGAACGTGTTTAATAATAAAAAAAAGAGCCGCTAGGCTCTTTTTTTATTATACCAATGGAAAAAGCACCGGTAATAGGTGCTTTTTTTAGTCTTTTTTGAAGGTATTTAACATCGCACGAACAATTCCACCAAGAAATTTAGGTAACTTAATTGTATAAAATCTCATGGTTTCCCTCCTAATCCCCATTACTCCACTTGTTCACTATATGATGCAAGGAGCAAAATTGTTTCTTCAATCAGTGCTTCTTATCATCATTAATATGCCAGAAGTAAATGAAAAATTACCTTTTTCCTCAATGAGTTCATTACTAATACAAAGTGTCGATCCCCACTCTATTGTTTTATTAGTAAGAGGGTACTTAAAACCGTGAAGTGTAATACCTTCTACCCTTTCAGTAACTGGTACAAATGATACGTATGGAAAATGTTCGTTTCCTTCAATTATATACATACCAAACTTTTTCACCATTATTTCATTTTTATTGTCCACAATACACATTTCTATGTTTACTTCTAATCCCTTTAAAAGCATCTGAATATTTGCTAAACCATGATCAAGTCTTCCACCAGTAGCACCAAAAATACGAATTAACTTTGGTTTCTGTTCTAAAGCCCAGCTAATTGCAATTTCTAAATCTGTTTGATCTTTTTCTCGCGGGACAATATGTAATTCATTTGTCTGCTGTCCCATCCATGCTAATTCCTCATCAGTAACTGAATCATAATCCCCAAACGCAACAGCCGGAGTGATTCCCCTTTTCAACAAACGG
>NZ_JBFUIN010000203.1:0-5713 GCF_056401855.1 Bacillus sp. P4_D3 | reverse complement strand
ATTTTGTACTTTTAACCAATTTGAAAATTTTTCGCATGATACAACATGCAGTACGCAAGGTGATTTTACTTCTTTCTCCAAAGCAGCATGTACGTCTGGAAATTGTTTTTCCACATGTAATGAAATGTAAGGTAGTTTCTCTTGTGCTTTTAAAGAGCGAATGTTAGTCGTTTTAGCACCGGCAAATACGTATGTAAGTTGCAAGTCTAAAAAAGCGATTTTAAAGATCTCTTTTTTAGCAGCTTCGTTATATCCTCTTCCCCAATATTGATAGCCGAGCCAACTTCCAATATGTGAGTGCTTTTGTTCGTAATTAATATGTTTAAGTGTCGTGAGGCCAATTACTTCATTTTCCTCACTTACAATCACTCTTGATAAGGAGTGTTTTTTTCGTTCCTCTCCAATTGCAAAAAGAATGAACGCCTTTGTATCTTCCACTGATTCTACTTTTATCCCTAATGCATTTTTTACATGTGGATTGCTTGATAGCTCAAAAATCACATTTGCATATCGTAAATCGAGCGGTAATAAAGTAACTTGCTTCATCATCTATGCTCCTTTTCTATTAAATATACCATAAATCAATTGGAATATTCAGTTTTCGATCAAGTCGATAGAGAAAAATTATGTTTTTACTTCTGAAATAGACAACCTCTGCATATGGTTGTACAAATATATTCTTTTTCAGAATAAGGAAGTAGTAACTGTTATGGGAGAAGGTGGGAGAATGAAACAGTGGCTAGCGGCAATGGAAACATCCGTGCTTGTTATGGGGTTACTTCGGTTGTTTTCAGGAAGCGCGGAAATATTCGCCGCTTTGCTTATGCTTTACGTGAATGATGCAAAGAAAGCATTGTTTATAAATGGTATGTTGGCGTTTGTTGGACCGACCGTATTAATTTTAACAATGACAATTGGCATAGCGAGTGTAGCAAGTGAGATTTCTTTCTTGAAACTCTTTTTTCTAGCACTTGGAATTGGCTGCATTTTTATCGCGTTGTTGAAATAGTAAGTCGAGTATAGTGGGGAGAAGCTTATGAAAGAAGTATTAGAAGTTTTACCGAAAACGATGAAACAGTTAGTTGAAGGTTGTAAGCAATACGATACTCTAGAGGAAATTCGCGTTCGAATTGGAAGGCCACTAGAGTGTATTGCACATGGAGAAGTGTTTTTCTATGACTATATCGCTACAGCGGAAGATGCAATCCATTTATTGAATAAATTAAGTCAATTCTCAATTTATACGATGGAAGAGGAATTGAAACGTGGATATGTGACACTACGAGGAGGACATAGAATTGGCCTAGCTGGAAAAGTCATTACAGAAAAAAGTACAGTGAAAATGATTCGGGATGTCTCTTCTTTTAATATTCGTATTGCCCGTCAAAAAATAGGGATTGCTGAGCCGCTTATGCCATATCTTTATGAATCGCGATGGTTAAACACGATGGTAATCGGCCCACCGCAAACGGGGAAAACAACACTTTTAAGAGATGTAGCACGCTGTATGAGTCAAGGTGTAAGTGCTTCGAAAATTCCTTCATGTAAAGTGGGGATTGTTGATGAACGATCAGAAATTGCGGGCTGTGTGAAAGGAATCCCGCAATATGACTTTGGCGTGCGAGTAGATGTATTAGACGCTTGTCCAAAAGCTGAAGGAATGATGATGATGATTCGTTCTATGAGCCCAGACATATTAATCGTAGATGAAATTGGACGTAAAGAAGATAGTGAAGCGATTATGGAGGCGGTACATGCAGGTGTTCAGCTTTTTATAAGTGCACATGGATTTTCTTATGATGATGTTGTGAAACGTCCATCGTTACAGGCGGTGCTGGAACTTGGTGTATTTGATAGGTTTGTGGAATTATCAAAAGCGAGAGGGCCAGGAACGGTTATGCAAGTGAAAGATAAATATGGAAAATCAGTATTACCTCATAGAAAGGCTCAAGGCGTATGGTGAAAATATTTGGTGCGGTATTAATAGTTGCTGTTAGCACTTTTTTCGGATTTTCATACGCTAAAAGGTACAGTGAGAGACCGCGGCAACTTAGGTTATTGAAGGCAGCATTGCAATCATTAGAAGCTGAAATTATGTATGGACACACGCCGTTATCTGAGGCTGCAGAGCGTTTAGTCAAACAAATGCCGAAGCCGTTAAATTGGATATTTCAAAGCTTTTCGAAACGGCTAGAGGACGGGGAGCAAACAGTTAGAGAAGCTTGGATTGATAGTTTGAAGGAGAACTGGACGTTAACGGCGTTTAAACAAACCGAGTATGAAATACTGCAACAATTTGGTGAAACACTTGGACAACATGATCGTGAATCACAGCAAAAACATATTCGCTTATGTATTACACATTTGGAGAGAGAAGAAGGAGAAGCGAAAGCATTACAACTACAATATGAAAAAATGATAAAGAGTTTAGGAGTACTAGCAGGGCTACTTATCGTAATTTTACTGCTATAGGGGGGAGAAAGGCGATGTCCATTGATGTTGGATTAATATTTCAAATCGCCGGAATCGGCATTGTTTTAGCTTTCATTCATACTGTACTAAAAGAATTAAAGCGAGAGGATATTGCAAATTGGGTTATCCTTGTCGGTTTTGTCGTTATTTTGTTTCATGTTGCATTTTTAATTAATACTCTATTCGACAAGATTAAAAGTGTCTTTCTCTTCCAGTAAAGGAGGCGGTTCGAATCGAAATTATACAAATTGTCGGATTAGGCCTCGTTGCTACATTTTTAGCTGCTGTTTTAAATCAGCATAAGTCTAGTATTACATCGTTATTTATTGTGTTCATTGGTAGCATGATGTTTCTTCTCTTAATCGATCAAATTCATTCTATTTTACAAATGATTGAGAGAGTGGCGAGTGAAGCGAAGGTTAGCAACGTATATGTAGAAACGTTATTGAAAATTATAGGGATTGCTTATATCGCTGAGTTTGGTGCGCAAATTACAAAGGATGCTGGTCAAGGTGCAATCGCTTCGAAAATTGAATTAGCTGGGAAAATCTTAATTCTCGTCATGGCAATTCCTATTTTGACGGTTGTAATTGAAACAATTCTCGGTTTTTTACCTACGGGATAAGGGGGAGTGAATGTTGAGGAAGTTTGGAGCTAAGCTATTATTTGCTTGCTTCCTTTTCYTTTCTTTACCGATTGTTGTACAAGCTTCTCCTATAGAAACAAACGTCGTTGATCAACAATTGGATAAGCTCGGAATTGAAGATGTGAAGCAATTTTGGGACGGGCTTGTTACAAAGTATGGAGGCTATTTACCAGAGAGTCAAAAAGGAAGCTTTATGGAGTTTGTAAAGGGAGAAAAAGAGTTCTCCATAAAAGAGTGGATGATAGGTCTACTAAAATATTTATTTCATGAGCTTGTTGCAAATGGAAAGTTACTTGGAACGCTCATTATGCTCACGATTTTCAGTGCATTGTTGCAATCGTTGCAATCTGCTTTTTCAAAGAGTAGCGTGAGTAAAATCGCTGATGCAGTCGTATACATGGTACTTATTATTTTCGCTTTAAATAGTTTTTATGTCGTTATGACATATGCAAGAGAGACGATACAAACAATGGTAGATTTTATACTAGCGTTATTACCAATTTTACTTGCACTCGTAGCAACAGGCGGCGGTGTTGTTTCTGTATCATTTTTTCATCCAATCATCATTTTCTTAATGAATACGAGTGGGCTTCTTATGAACTATATCGTTCTACCACTTTTATTACTTGCAACTATATTAAGTATTGTAAGCACGATGAGTGATCAATATAAAGTTACGAAATTGTCCAAGCTTTTGCAAAACGTTAGTGTTGGGATTATTGGTATCTTTTTGACGGTTTTTTTAGGCGTATTATCTGTACAGGGAACAGCGTCAGCCGTTGCTGATGGTATAGCTGTGAAAACGGCTAAATTTGTAACAGGAAACTTCATTCCTGTAGTAGGAAGGATGTTTACTGAGGCGGCGGATACTGTTATTAGTGCATCTGGATTATTAAAAAACACAGTCGGAATTATCGGGCTCGTTATTTTATGCTTAATTGTCGCTTTCCCAGCGATTCAAATTTTTTGTATCGCGTTTATTTATAAATTCGCAGCAGCAGTATTGCAACCAGTAGGCGGAGGAGCAATTATTCAATGTTTAGATATCATTGGACGAAGTATCATTTACGTATTTGCTTGCTTAGCTATCGTATCATTTATGTTCTTTTTAAGTATCACAATTATTATTGCTGCCGGGAACATTACTCTCATGATGCGGTAGGAGGTGAAGAGTATGCAATTTGTTACAGAGTGGATTAGAAATATTATCGTTTTTTTACTCTTAGCGACAATGCTTCATCTTATTCTTCCAAATTCAAATTTGCAAAAGTACGTTAAATTCGTTGTAAGTCTATTGTTAGTCGTATTAATTTTAACGCCTCTATTTAAGTTGTTACAAACAGATGTAAATGAAGTTATCGCAAATTTCAATGAAGAGAAGTACGTAGCAGACGGATCTGTAAAAAATTCGATAGATTCGAAGAAAAAAGAAATACAAGCTCTAACACGTGCATATAGTTTAGAAGAGATGGCTACCAAAATGAAAAAAGACGTAGGAAAAGAGTTTGAGAAAAAGTATGGTATGACAGTCTCTGAAATACAAATAGTTGCAGTGGAACATGCAGAAGAAGTAAAGTCAGCGAAAGATATTCAATCTGTTGTTGTGACGTTGAAAGAAAAAGAACGTAGTAAAAATGATGCAATCGAAACAGTAAAGCCCATTGAAATTAATATGAAAGAACCTCCAAAAAAAATAGAAGAAACGAATGTAGAAATGAAAGATTTCTTTTCAAGCAGGTGGCAACTAGAGGATAAACAAATCCAAGTTCAGATGGAAGGGAGKACAGGTAGCGTAAATGGACAATAAAGATAAAAATTCGAGGTTCTCATTTTTTCGAAACCTATTAAATGGGGATGGAAAAGAAAGTAATGAGAAGGGGAAAAAGGTAACACCTAAGTTTTTGCTTGTCCTACTCATACTTGGGATTGCGCTTATGTTTTCTAGTAATTACTTATCACCTAAAAAAGAAGAAGTGCCTGTGTTTAAAGAAAAGACAAGTCAAAGCCAAGATAAAGATGTACCAACTTTCGGTCAAAAAAACAATGATAATATGTCAAATGTAGAAAAATACGAAAAAGCGTATGAACAAGAATTGAAAGCTTCTTTAGAAGAGATAGCCGGAGTAAAAGATGTAACTATTAAAGTGAACTTAGATTCATCTGAAGAAAAAATACTCGAGAAAAATACAGTAAAACGTTCACAAACGACAGGTGAAACTGATAAAGCAGGCGGGAAAAGGGAAGTAGAAGACGAGTCTCTTGATGAAAAGACAGTCATTATACGTGAAGGTGATAAAGAAACTCCAATTGTTTTGCGAACAGAGAAACCGAAAGTACGGGGTGTTCTGGTCGTAGCAAAGGGAGTGGATAATATACAAATAAAAGCAATGGTAAAAGAAGCTGTGACGCGATTATTAGATGTACCAGCTCATCGCGTTTCAGTATCACCGAAAAATTGATAGGGAGGAAATAAAGTGTTAAAAAAACAAACGGTTTGGCTATTAACGATGTTAAGTTTAGTGGTTGTACTATCTGTTTATTACGTAACAACTCCTGATAAAATGAATACAGCAGCACCGGCAACGGGTGAAAAGA
>NZ_JBFUIN010000202.1:0-5717 GCF_056401855.1 Bacillus sp. P4_D3 | reverse complement strand
TAAGAGGGGAAAACAAGGGTACACTCATGTATTTTAACGGATTCAAATTACTTTATGTTTTTTACGCAATAATTGAGCAGGTCCTTTTGAAAATAAAGAAAAGACACTCTAAGGTGCCTTCCTCCGACTGGATAACGACATTTTATGTATTGGATTGTGGGAACTGGTGGATAAATTGCAAATTTGTTACCAACTGCTCGCTCCAACATCCGCCTTCAACCACTTCACCCAATCCAAATCTTCTACCTTAAGCAAACTGAGTGAAACACCCTTCATATCTAAAGAAGTGAGAAGGGTACCAACCTTTACGAACTTCACATGTAAGCCTTCCAGCTCACATAAACGGCGAATGTCGTTTGCGAAAATGTATTGTTCCATTAATGGTGTCGCACCTAGTCCATTAATGAGGATGGCGAAGTTGTCGCCTTTTCTCCAGCGATAAATGCTTTTTAGTTTATTCATAAGTTCGATCGCTAATATTTCAGAAGAAGATAGTGCTTCTTTACGGTAACCTTTTTCGCCGTGGATACCAACGCCGTAAAACACTTCATCATCATTTAATGTGAATGAAGCTTTTCCTTGTACTGGATCATTTGCAGGGGAAAGGGAAACTCCTAATGTATGTAAGTTTTGGATGACAGAACGGCCAAGTGCTGTTAGTTCTTCTAAAGAATGTCCTTCAAGAGCGGCCGCGCCTAATATTTTTTGAACGAAAATGGTGCCCGCTACGCCTCGTCTTCTTTTATTAAAAGAAGCATCATCTTCAATTGAAACGTCGTCATTTACGATGATGTGGTCAATTTGTCTTCCTTCTTCTTTGGCGATTTGTTCTGCAGCTAAAAAGTTTTCTACGTCATCTTTAAAGTTTTTAATGATGAATAAAATACTTTTATCTTTTGGTATGAGGCGAGTTGCCGCTGCAATTTGTTCGACTGTAGGCGGAGTGAAGATACTGCCGTTTACTGCCGCTGTAAGCATTCCTTTTCCTACATAACCTATATCAGCAGGTTCGTGTCCGCTACCACCGCCGCTTATAAGGACAACGTTTTGCTTCATTTTTTCGATATCTTTTACATAAATGATGTTATGTGTTTCGTCATAATTTACTTTGTCGTTATGTTCAAAATAAAAGCCGTGCAGCATATCTTGAACGATATTTTGTACATCATTCATAATCTTTTTCATTGCTTTTGCCACCCTTTAATTACTTTGCTGATTGCTCAAGTAAAAGTAGTAATTGATTGTTTATCATATTTTTCATGAGAGAAGACATAATGGATGGATCTACTTCACATTTACTTTCAATCCAATCTTTTATCGTTCCAACGAAGCCGTGACTATAAAAGGAGGCAATCGTATTTTTTGTTTCAATAGAAAGAGTTAATCTACAGCTCATAGATAGTTCATCAATAATCTTCATATATAAGTTTTTCGTATGCTCAAATAAATAGTGATTGAACGAGTTTTGTTCAATGACTTTAAAAGCATTTCGGTAAAATTTTTGATTTTCATAAAAGTAATCAAATAATAAATCGAAAATATTTTCCCATGTTTCATAGTCGAGAAAGTCTATAATGTTTTCTTTCGTTTCTTCTCTATAAATCCAGCTTAATAGTTCAAATTTATCTTTAAAATGATAATAAAAAGTTTGCCTACGCATTTGACAGTGTAACATAATATCGCTCACTKATATTTTATGAAACGACTCTGTTTCCATTAAATGTTTCAATGAATTCGCGATTATCTTTTTAGAAATTATAGAAGAGGTCATCTTAATCATCCCTAGAATGTTAGTAATATAAGGCTGTTTTCTCAAAGATTGTTGCTGTTAAAACTAAAAGGCAGATTTAATCTACAAAACGTGTAGAATACTTTGCTATAATCAACCCAGGATATATAATTATGGTTAATCGAAAGGAGGGATAATAATGAAACAAGTAGCTCTCCATCATTTGCACAAAGAGCATAATAAACGAATAGCAGAATTTCATAAAAACCACGAAATTGAAATTCAGCGTGGTGAAAATGGGAACGGTTTGTTAGCTAAATGGGAAAGATTTTTTTATAACAAGGTAATTTCCCCTCTAAAGAATGTGAAATAATACCTACCTATTAAATGAATTGTCATCCTTGTACATTTCATTTTGTATCGCATTTTAAGTCAAATACGCATTAATCTTTTTTTCTTATTCAACTAAACTGCTCCGTTAGTTACATAACAATAAACCACTGAATCTACCTAAAAAGCATCTGATTAATGATGCTTTTTATCTTTTCTTAATGCTTCAACTGTGAAATAGTTAGATTTTTGACAAGCTGAAATAAGCATTTGCTCTACTCGATTTTCAAATGCTAAGTTTTTATGTAACTCAAGCTAACGATACCAGTAGAGGTAACTATCCAAATAATACGTATCTCCACATTATTGAACGCCTCCTGAAAATGCATTATATTCAACCGTAATCAGTATTTTCAAGAGAGCAACAATCTATACGAAAACAGCCTAATATAAAAATCCTATCCATATATGAGAGCGGTGTCTTTAGACAGATTGTCCATTTTGTCCGTTTACTATAAAACGCTTTCATTTTAACATGAGTAGTAAGAAGAAGATTTCAAATATATCACAATATATTAAAGGAATTGAGGGAGAATCACAATGAAAAAGATTATAAATAAACCAGAAACATTAGTAATGGAAATGTGCAACGGAATGGTTATGGCTCATCCAGAGCTTGAGTTTTTGAAAAAATATAAAGTGATTAAGAAGAAAGAAATGAACGAAAGTAAAGTAACGTTAATTAGCGGCGGTGGTAGTGGTCATGAGCCAGCGCATGCAGGGCTAGTAGGAAAAGGAATGTTAGATGCGGCAGTGTGCGGAGATGTGTTTGCTTCTCCTTCACAAATTCAGGTATATCAAGCGATTAAAGAGACGGCTAGTAAAAAAGGTACGTTATTAATTATTAAAAATTACAGCGGCGATATTATGAATTTCAAAAACGGTGCGCATTTAGCGACTGAAGATGGAATTGAAGTAGACTACGTAAAAGTGGACGATGATATTGCGGTAGAAGATAGTCTTTACACAGTAGGACGCCGCGGCGTTGCGGGAGTTATTTTCGTTCATAAAATTGCCGGCGCAGCAGCGGAAGCAGGTATGGATTTAGGAGCGGTGAAAGCTGTAGCGGAAAAAGCAGCGGCTAACGTGCGCACAATCGGTTTAGCGTTAACTTCTTGTACAGTTCCGGCAAGCGGATCACCTACTTTTACACTTGCGGAAGATGAAATGGAATACGGCGTAGGTATTCACGGCGAACCAGGAATTAAACGTGAAAAAACGCTGTCAGCAGATGAATTAGCTAACCGTATGACAAATGATTTAGTAAAAGATTTAGGAGTAAAAGATGGTGAAGAAATCGCGCTTCTTGTAAATGGTTTTGGCGGAACACCACTGCAAGAACTTTACCTATTTAACAACGCAGTTACGAGAGAACTAGCTGCTAGAAACATTAAAATTAATAGAGTATTCGTCGGTAACTATATGACGAGTATTGATATGGCAGGTATGTCTTTAACAGTAATGAAATTAGATGACGAGCTAAAAACATTACTATCGAAAGAGTGTAATACACCAGCGTTTAAAGTAGATGGACCAGTTGAAAGTGTAGAGTATGTTAATGTGCTTGAAGATGTAGAGGAGAAGGAAGTTTCCTTTGAAATAGAAACAGCGGAAGAGCACGCTGTTATGAAAGATAATGTAATTACATTAAACAATATGGTTTATCTCGTTGATAAAATGAGTGACATCATTATTAAAAATGAAGTACCGTTCTGTGAGTTAGATACACATGCAGGTGACGGCGACTTCGGAATGAGTGTTGCAAAAGGATTTAAGCAATTAAAACGTGAGTGGAGTTCTATTTTAGGACAAGACAATGTAACGATAGGATCATTCCTTGACGGTTGTTCTATGATTATTATGGAACATTGCGGCGGCGCTTCAGGTCCAATTTGGGGCGGTGCGTTCCGCGCAGCTAGTAAAGCAGCAGGCGAAAAATGTGAGTTAACAGCCAAAGAGTTCGCTGAAATGTTACAAGCAGCACTGCAAGGTATACAATCTATCGGTGAAAGATCGTTCGGAAGAGGAGCGGTAGTTGGTGATAAAACGCTTGTTGATGCACTTGCTCCATGTGTAGACTCTTGGTTAAATAGCGCTTCAAACGAATCAGACATGAAAACTGCCTTTGAAAAAGGAGCAGAAGCAGCGGTTAAAGGAGCAGAGTATACGAAAGAAATCGTAGCTCGTATGGGCCGCGCTGGTACAGTTGGTGAAAGAAGCTTAGGCTATCCAGATGCAGGTGCACATGCACTTGGGGTTATCTTTACGGAGATTGCGGGTAGTTTGAAATAGGAATTAGAAGATCCCCTCTACCTTGTGGTGGAGGGGATCTTTTTATATTATTGATTGATATATAATTTTGCTAGATGCTCTCTCTGTAAAGATATGTATGTTTATAAATACTAAGATAATAGTTTTAAAAGAAGCAACGTGAGTCCCTATAAATATGGAATTCACGTTGTTTAATTGTGTTTTGGAAAACTGCCTAATCGATAAAAATTACTTCAAAAGGTGGTATTTATTGTTTTGTGTTTCAAAATTATGGTTGGACACCTTATGAAGTGCTTTAAGTGGGATAAAGAGATTATTCCATAAGGCGTACCTTTTGAAGTATTAGAATACTCCTGAAGAAATAAATAATTCTAATCATAAAGGGTAGTTAATATTAATTTGTTTTTGGCAGAGGTTTTGATAATTATAAATTCAACTTTTCTATTTTTGGGACGTTTCATTTACAGAAGATAGATAATAACATAATTTTCTCAATAAGGAATTTTCTGCTTTTAATATAATTTTTTCACAATTCATGTTATATCTGTATTAAGGGGACCTTTTCGGTTGATTAGGGAGAAAGATTATAAAAATGATATGGGAGGAACAAAAAATGTCATTGAAAAAGAAATTAGGTGTTGGAGTGTTTTCAGCCGCTCTTGGCTTATCTTTAATTGGTGGGGGAACATATGCATATTTTAGCGATCAAGTGGTGACAAATAATTCATTTGCTGCAGGTACATTGGATTTAGCTATGCAACCAACTACTTCACTTAACTTAGAAAATTTAAAACCTGGGGACAAAATATTAAAGAAATTCAATTTAAAAAATAGTGGTACATTAGATATTAAAGATATCATGATGAAAATAGACTATACTGTAAACGATTTAAAACAAAATAACACTACAGAAGATTTCGGTAAACATATTAAAGTACAATTTCTTTTGGATTGGGATCCTGCAAAAAGCCCTGTATACGAGACAACTCTTGCAGAACTAAAATCACAAAGCCCAGAGATTGCCTCCAAAAAAGTATTTCATTCTAAGTGGACTGAAACAGGGGGATTAAAACCTGGGAAAATGGATTGGTTTTGGATAAAGTTTGTATTTGAAGACAACGGCACAGATCAGAACGTGTTCCAAGGGGATAGTATTGCGCTAAAAATGGAGTTCCAAGCCAATCAAACAGATGGACAAGAAAGATAAATTTAAGAGCTTATGCCTTTTAATTATTTAAAAGAATGATTACTACATATCTATACCAAAAGCCATTGATATCAGCATTTGCGCATGATATCAATGGCTTCTGTAAGTTTAACATTTTGT
>NZ_JBFUIN010000201.1:0-5721 GCF_056401855.1 Bacillus sp. P4_D3 | reverse complement strand
CACCTATCTTTATTGTATTCATTTTTCATATATTTGTCATCTAAACGAAACATACATCCGATAGACATCTGCTAAAAACTGCTGAAATTTAATTCCTTGTTGCCCTAATACATTTTCAGGATCGATTTTCCGAGTAGGATCCAACGTTTTGTGTGACACAATAGCCTTTTTAGGATTTAAAYCGAAATTTTGACATAAATAAGCGTGATACCACGTAAAACGAGTATACGCCTCCCAAAAGTTTACGTCGCCACCATAGCAAAGTTCAACCCCAATTGCAGCCTTATTCGCATCATAACCGAATAAATCATTATCCGTTGGCACATTGTATCGAACATGGTACGCAACTTCATTTATAGGGACAATTTCTAATATTGTTTTATCATCAATAAATGTATGCGCTGAAGCTTTCGGTTGTATTTCATTAAAGTAATCCCGATTTCCTATCGCATTGCTACCAGGGTTCCCCGTGTCATGACTTACAATAAATCTTACTTTTGAAAGAGGAATTCCTGGTCGTGAATTTCCATACCCAATATAATTACGCTCAATAGGGAACATCGCCATTACTACCAACTCCCGCTCTAAAAAATTACCTTACTTCCTTATATATGTATTCGGTGGCAATGTCCTTATGGCATTATTTCTTATGCGAAGAGAAAATCGAAAATATTTGATGTGAATACCATAAATAATACAATACTTACAGCCACTCCGTAAAAACCGTAAAACCAAACACAATCTTCTTTCGTATCTAAACCGAAAAACTTATTTACTGATTGTAATAATGATCCACGCTTACTATGATTATTTCGTAAAACTTCCACTCGTTCCACAACATCTGCTGGCATCATAAATCTTTGGTCTACTGTCATTTTCATCATTTATCTCTCCTTAAAATCGTTTCCGTTTGCTTATCTAAGGAAAGTATAGCACGTTTGTTCGTGTAGAACAAGCGTTCTTTTTGTTTTTATTTTATTTTTCACCAAGCTACGTAATAATTCCAATTACTACTGCGATAATCAGCCCTCCAACAACAAGATGCAATAAACCCTCTCCAAACATTCTAAAAATACTTGTTTTCTGAGTATTTTCAATCCTTACTATTTTACTTTCTAGTTTGGTTTACCCTTTCTTCTAATCAATCTACTCAATTCATCATTTCATTATTCATATCCAACACCTCTAACTAGTAACTTCAACAAAAAACGCGATTCCCTCAAAAGGAAATCACGTTTTCTCAAAACATTATATATTATACCCAACCTCTGAAGCGACTAGCCTCAGCCATTTTACGAACACCAATCATGTATGCAGCTAAGCGCATGTTTACTTTACGAACTTGTGATGTTTCATAGATTGAATCGAATGATTTTACCATTACTTTTTCTAAACGTTGTTCTACTTCTTCCTCAGTCCAGTAGTAACCTTGGTTATTTTGTACCCACTCAAAGTAAGATACCGTAACGCCACCAGCACTTGCTAATACGTCTGGAACAAGTAAGATACCACGATCTGTTAAGATTTTTGTTGCTTCTAATGTAGTTGGACCATTTGCAGCTTCAACTACAATTTTCGCTTTAATCTTATCAGCATTTTCTTCTGTAATTTGGTTCTCAATTGCAGCAGGAACTAAAATGTCGCAATCAAGTTCTAACAGTTCTGTATTTGAAATTGTATTATTAAATAGTTTTGTTACAGTACCGAAGCTATCGCGACGATCTAGTAAGTAGTCAATATCTAATCCATTCGGATCATGTAGTGCACCGTAAGCATCTGAAATTGCAATTACTTTCGCGCCTGCATCATGCATAAATTTAGCTAAGAAGCTACCCGCATTACCAAATCCTTGAACAACAACGCGCGCACCTTTAATATCAATGTCACGTTTTTTCGCAGCTTCACGAATACAAATTGTTACACCTTTTGCAGTCGCTGTTTCACGTCCGTGTGATCCACCTAATACAAGTGGTTTACCCGTAATAAATCCTGGTGAATTAAATTCATCGATACGGCTATACTCATCCATCATCCATGCCATAATTTGTGAGTTTGTAAATACATCTGGAGCCGGAATATCTTTTGTCGGACCAACAATTTGGCTAATTGCTCGTACATAACCGCGGCTTAATCTTTCTAATTCACGGAAAGACATCTCACGTGGGTCACAAATGATTCCACCTTTACCTCCACCATATGGTAAATCAACAATACCACATTTTAAACTCATCCAAATAGAAAGTGCTTTCACTTCATTTTCTGTTACGTTTGGATGGAAGCGAATTCCACCTTTCGTTGGACCAACAGCATCATTATGTTGCGCACGATATCCTGTAAATATTTTAACAGTCCCGTCATCCATACGAACTGGAATTTTCACTGTCATCATACGAATTGGTTCTTTCAATAATTCATATACTTCGTTTGGATAACCCAATTTTTCTAATGCTTCATTAATTACAATTTGTGTTGAATTTAACAATTCAAAATGTTGTTCCCCTTGTTGTTGTGTTTTCGTTTGAGTTCCCTTTTCGGCTACCATAGTAAGTAAACCCCCTGTAATTTCACTTGTTTAGTAAACCTTCATTGCCTAGTATACACCGTTAAATTTGGAATGCAATAGAAAACGCTAACAAATATATACAAACTATTTTGCGTTGCAAGCGTTTTCACTATTATTATAGTCCTTTTATTGCTTTTAGAAAAGTAAAATACTTAAATATTTAAATATTTTTTATTTTCATCAAAATACGTTCGATAAAACAATTATTTCATCAAAAAATACTGGTTATATTTTTAAATATAGATCGGCTAGTCTTGTTTCCTACACTTCGCTTTATAGATTTTAGATTTTCAGCTGAATAAAAATAAAACCTCAAGCTACGTTACATTAGCTGAGGTTTTGTTTTTTTACAAAGTAATTGTATATTTGTTCAATTGCTTGAGAATCCATTAATTCTTTACCATATTCCATTATGCGGTAAATTGTTGCTGTTGACGGATTACCGTATTCCGCTAAAATAGCTATAAAATCCGCCTTCAATAATTGAAATTGCTCTTCTTCTTCTATCCAAAGATAAAAACGATCATCCCACGTATACAACTTCCCATCAGTTACACCAAGGTTATATAAGCGATTTGACAAATTGATTACATCATCTAATGTAGCAAACTCGTAAAGTATATGTTCACTTTCATCAAGAGTCACTTGCATTTCAATAAACTCGTCACGGAACTCATCTTCTGTATCTACTTCGTGATTTTCTTTTGTTACAATTACAACCATACCTTGAGCTTGTAGAGAAAATACTTCAACAGCAATCGGTCCATCCGCTTCAAACCCTAATTCTTTATTCGCTTCTTGCATCATATCACGGAATAGTTGCTGTACTTTCGGTGCATTTCTCCACAAATCTTCTTTCGTTAATCCTCGTTCAGATAAATCATCAAATGTTAGGAAAATTTTAATCTTATTATAATTTAAACGTTCCAGTCTCATCTCATACCCTCCCTACGTAACCATTGCATCTAATTTTTATTATATGAAATAGAAAATAGATGGTTCTTTTCGAACGACTATTCTGACATTTTTAACCATCCATCCCATTCTTCTTTCGTGTTACCAATTAGGATATTTTGAAGATTTAATTGATCTCCAATGCCTTTTCTTCCTATAAAACCACCCGAGAGGTTTTCATTTTTTTCTTGCAATAAGTCAATAAATTCTACTGCCTCTTCAAGTTCTCGTTCATCATCAAAAGATATAAACAAATATTTAGGTTGTAATTGTTCAATAGCTAGTAAAATACCTTCTTCATCTAAACTTGTCCCCATATACATTGCTTGATATCCTTTTAGTCGTAAATACGTCGCGAAAATAAATCCTTTTAATATATTATTTCCTAAAACGAAAACTTTGTTAACGGAAGAATACACTGACGCATTATGATAGATCATTCCTAGACGTGTTTGTAAGAATGATACAACATATTTGAATTGTGACATTGTAATCTCATTATTATTTTTTAWAGATAACAACTTGTTTGCCACTTGAAGGATGATGCTTGTAACAACCTTTTCCGTTGAATATATACTAAAAACCTCGTTTAATAATGCAGAAGTTGTAATTTCATCAAATTTTAACAAAGCTTGTAGTATATCGTCCACTAAAACAACTTCTGTATCTGTAATTTTTTCTTTTTGAATGTTGTTCTGCAACCGATTCCCTTCTAATAACTGAACTGCTTGTCCAATCATCATCCCCTCAGAAACTTTATTCATTAACCATTTCAAAATATGAATATGCTCTTCTGTATATAAACGATGCCCCGCACGATTTCTCTTTGGGGCAATAATATGATAGCGTCTTTCCCATGCGCGAAGTGTACTCGGTTGAATTCCGAGTATATTCGAAACAGCTTTTATATTATATGTCCCATTTAAAGTCGGCATTATTTTCCTCCGCATAACGTAATGATATGTGTTTGGGAAGGTGCCCGAAAACGAAGAGGGAGTAATGTTGTTCCATACCCATTACTAACAAAGAGAGTCGTATTAGAATGCTTATATACACCACCCTTTAAATGCTTTTCAGATGGAAACAACCGAATCTGACCTCCATGTGTATGTCCACTTAATACGAGCGAAATTTGTTCTTTACCAGACATTTTCTTTATTATATCTGGGTTGTGACTAATTAAAATGCGAAAACCTTCTTCTTTACAATCAGACAACGCTAAATCTAAACGATCTCGTTCTAATCCAACATCATCGATACCGAGTAAGCAAATTTTCTCTCCTAATTCAGACTCAAATACAACTCTTGTATTATCTAATACCTTCACATTATTTTCTATTAATAAAGCATCCAATTCGTGATATTCAATTTCATAATCATTATTTCCCCATACAAAATATACAGGGGCTATTTCTCTTAACTTTTGAATATTTAAAGAGATTTGCGATAAAGGTACTCCTTTTTCAGCTAAATCGCCGCCAATAATTACGATATCTGCTTTTCCTTTCACTCGTTCAATTAGCGAGCTAGAAACGATMCTTCTATGAATATCCGAAATAAAAAAAACTTTAACTTTTTGAAAACTTTCCGGAAATTCTTCGAATACTAAAGTATGTTCCAACACTGTATTACGCATCGCTTCTTTATACATTCCAAGAAGACATACAAAACCAATGCATATGAGAGTACATAATAATATAATCCATGACATATATTTTTTACTCTCCCTCCTCGTAAAGTATAGTCCTTAATTTTATGTGAAGCTATATCACTCATTTAGCTAACTCTCATACTTCGTGGACTTATCTTTTATAGGAATTTTCAATTCTTGTCCTACTTTCACTTCATCTTCTTGTAAATCATTATACTTTTTTATTATTTCTATCCCATTTTCATCTGAGAAATATTGCTTCGCTATACTTTCTAAAGTTTCTCCATCTTTCACAACATGAGTTGCTACTTTCTCAGACTGCTTCTTTGATTCAGTCTGAGCTGAATCAAAGAAAATCACTTCAAACGCACTTTTCTCAGCATTATTACTATCACTTTTTACCTGTATATACTTATCCGTATACCATAGGATACTAATAGGTAACAATATGAACAAAAATGTTAACACTCGGACGAAAATGTGATTTATTTTAAACTTTGGTTTTTTCTCTTTATTTCTATGAATTTCACTACGCGGCGGTAAACCTTCATCT
>NZ_JBFUIN010000200.1:0-5733 GCF_056401855.1 Bacillus sp. P4_D3 | reverse complement strand
TCTATATTCACTTCATTTTTTAATACTTCATAGGCTTTATCTAACCGATCCTTGTTTAAATTATGTAATTTACTTTTTTTCGCTTCTTCTTCAGAGATATGAGCTAATAAGATAGTATTTTCATTAACAAATCTGCACATCTCATCCACATGTCCATTAGCTGATGCAGAACGATACGCATCACCCTTACCATTAGGACCAGGAATTTTACCGCTATACATATTTTCATCATCAAATGTTGGTAGTGGTAACCAAATAATTTTGTTTAAATTAAATACTCGTTTAAACTCATCTTCCACTTCGTACTTGGATAAATGAGGATTTCTTTTATTGACTTCTGTATCCTCTATTGCCATCATTACTCCCCGACCATTAAACTCTCTATCTCCACCTTCACTAATAAGTTCTGTTGAAACTATTTTATCTACTCCAACTAACTCTGCATGAAATTCACTAAATTCTTTAAGTAATTTGGATATTGGATGATCTGTTGTATGCATACCATAAGTATTAAAATTAAAGTTTGTTAATAACAGTTCTCCTGTATGGTCATTTACTAATACTTCAGCACCAAAATCCCTTGGATATGGGATTGGTGTTAGATAAATGACAAATTCAATCTTGTCTGTGTCTAGTCCACACATTTTTATCTTATTAATTGCCCTTTGCTTTACTTCCTCATTATCACAACAAATAAATATTTTTACATTACCATATAAATTTCTTACGATTTCTAAACTCACATTATCCATATTGTAACCTTTACACGCAAATTCAACAGTAGACCAAGCCATCAAAACTGATTCTTGTTTTTCAAACTCACCAACAGTTCTAAATCCTTGAATATTCATATCACATTCTCCTGTACTGAAATTTTTGGTTAATACAATTGTCTTATACTCAGCTTAAACATTAAAGTAACTTGAAGGTCAATCCACTCCCAAAAAGAAATATAATTCATATTATTCCAACTTCTTTTCGCACGTTTCCTGATTGAAAATATAGTAATAATGAAATACTGTCTTGAAGAGACTAAAAAGGCATACTTTTTCTCCTGCTTTCATTTTGAAATTAAATTCTTTATTCGCCTCACTATTTCTTATATAAACAAAACGATTAGTTTATTTTAAGGTTTCCTATTAATATTTATGCAGACTTCTCCGCAATCGACTCATCCAAAAATTTAAAATATGGAAGCAATATTCCTATTAAAGAAGTGACACATATAATCGAACCAATGATAAAGTATAATATTCTCACTCCCCACATTTCACTCAGTATTCCCCCAAGAAACACACCTAATGGCATTGCCGATCGTATGAAAAATAATCGCACTGAAAATACTTTTCCTATCATATTATTTGGGACAGTTTGTTGGCATATTGTCGTGTTATGAACATTGAAAAATACAATACATATACCGGCAATTACTTCGATTACAATCGCAATAATAATACTATTATTTAAACCTAGTGAAATGTAAGTAAGCCCCCCTACGAATAATCCTCCTAGCATAAGTAATCTACGGCTTTTATACTTCACTTTCCCAACTAACATGGAACCAACTACATAGCCAAGCGGGAAACCTGCCATGAAGTAACCGTACTCAGCATATCCTGCTGAAAGTTCGTCTTTTATATAAGGAAGATTCGTAACCATCGTTACTCCTACTCCGAATTGAACGAAAGTAAGAAATACCCCGAGCCAAACGATAACTGGTTTTGTGAAAAAGTATGTAAACCCGTGAAGAAACTCTTCTAGCCACGTTTTTCGAAGTTCTTGCTTTATCCTCTTTTYTCTAACGAAAAGTAATAATCCTCCACTTATAAATAGACAAATACACACAAAAAATAGTGTAAGCTTCATTCCAATTAAATGAATGACGATACCACCTAATACTGGCGCAAGAAACATCATAAGACGAGTCATCCCATCTATATACGCATTTGCATCTTGAAGCTGTTCTTTACTTACAATGCTCGGTGTAATCCCTTGACTGGCGGGTGTATACAGCGGCGTAATGAGCCCTATTATAATTTGAACAACGTAAATGTGCCATACTTCTACACTGTTAGTAACAAGCATTACTAAAGGCAGTAAGAAAACAGAGGCCCGCATCCACTGCGAAAAAATCATAATCCACTTTCGGCTCCATTTATCAATAAATGGACCACTTATTAGTTGTAGTATGAGTGACGGGATAAAATATAATAGCCACATGCTGCTTAATGCTGTTTTCGATCCGGTTAATTCATAAACGAGAATTGAATTACATAACGTCCCGAAAGCCCCGCCTAATTCTGAAATTGCACTGCCAATCCACATAAAAAAGAATGAACGATTTTTCAACACATTTTCCAATATAACTCACCAACTTTTCTATTAAATTCCTCCCTTTATGTACATTCTCGTTGTATATTATCTATTCAAAAATGCATCTAATTCTTTCGCTAACGACTGCACTGCTTTCTTTCTCAACACATATTTTCCGTCTTGAATATCAACTAACTTTGCTGAACGTAAAAGTTTCAAATGATGATGTACTGTTGATTTTCCTAGTTGTAATCTTTCCGTTATTTCTTGCAGCGTACGCTCTTGTTCAAATAGTAGTTTTACAATACGCAATCTTGCCTCATCCCCGAGCGCCTTATGTTTATGAACTAAAAAATAAMTCGGCTCATATGGATCTTCTGGATGTATACTTTCATTTGCGACCGGATAATGAAACACTTTCGTATCTTCAATATCAGCTTCTATGTTCCACGGTCTGTACGTAATTTGCGGAATAAGGAGTACGTGATGCACACTTGGCTCTGGCATATATGTAACGCCACCTGTTGCCCACTCGACAAACTCTTCTGGTTTCATCTTTTTATTCATTTCATTTTTCGCTTCATAATCTCGCTTTAATATAGAGAGCAGTTGCTCCTCTTCTTTCTTAATAACACCCTCATACCATCCTGTCATAACGGCGATTAAATGGCCCTTTAGTTCTTGTACATCGACATCACATATAAAGCCAATATACGTAGAGAAAAACTGATGATCATGTGTCAGTTCCATTAGTTCGTGTATTGCTGGTACTTCTCCGCTAGCTGCTAAACGTCTTTTTTCTTGATGAATTTCTCCTAAAAACGGTAAGCACACATATTTAAAATCTACTTCCGATAGCGAATTGATATTGTGAACAAACTGAGATAAATCCGTAAAATCTCCCTCATACAATAACTGAAGCAATGCTTTCCACGTATTATGCTTCTCGACAAATTGCAAATGCTCTATCATTTCATGAGGTAAAGATTTTCTAATTTCTTCCCATTCGCTTTGAGATTTTTCAAGTGTGTCGATTAACCTCTTATGCGTAATTGCCGCAATGCCAAGTGCGCATTCGAAAAGTATCGAATACTTCATTTGAACGTTGTACGTTTCCCTCTTTCTACTCGTTACGTGAAAGACTTCCATTTTATCCCCTCCTTATTTGCTATGTATTGAATTCTATATACATCGAATTATACCTTCTAACTTTTTAGAATTATAAAACTTTCTGAAACTTTATATTGCTACAAGTTTTTAAATTTAAGCTGCAGTTGATTTTCTTGTTCAACTATGAGGCAGGTTTCTTGAAGAGAAAGGAGAATTTATTGCAGTAAGAAAAATGATTTAGAAAGCATAAGTTTATTTCTGCAATTACTACAACGACGCCGTATTGTTCTTTTAAAAAATTCCAAACATCAATCAGATAATAAGTAGGTACGTTTCTACCTACTTTCTCTAACACTTATTGTTGGTCTATCTCATAGTTAAGGAGGCTATACGAATGGGTAAAAAAGAAATGTTGCAAAATGGAGTCAAGCAAGTTTTTTACGAAGAAGAATGGTACCCACCGATATCAGAAGCGTTAAAGAATCTTACCGCTGCACAAGCATGTTGGCAACCAGAAGGAAAGGCCAGTAATACGATTTGGGAAAATGCAAACCATTTATTAACCTTTAAAGAGCGCTTACTTTCCCGCTTACATCAAGATGACACATTTGTTGCTCCACAAAATAATGATGACACGTTTGTCCAAGATGGACCTAATGATGATGAAGCGTGGCAACAAACAGTGAAGCGAACGCTTCAAGTACATGATGCCTTGCAATCTTCATTAACATCCCTTCAAGAAGCAGAACTGGATCAACCAAGTCCGTCTCTACCAGTTTGGCAACAATATCTGAATATCCTTTTGCACGATGCTTATCATACAGGACAAATTATACAACTTCGTAAACTCCAAGGTTCATGGCCATCGCATCGTTCATATTTATAAACAATGATTAAAGATGATAGACCAGCATATGATTCTATATTTAGCAGAATAAGTACAAAAAAAGGCAAATGAGATTCTAACTCTTATTTACCTTTTTTGCATGTTGGAGAAACGTCCTACATAGATAAAATAAAACTTTAATCAGTGGGATTTTGTCCATCCCCCACTGATTATCAACCAAAACCAATCGGACATTTCTGAGCCATTATCTCCCACCTCACTTCCTCGCATTCGCCGAGTTTTAAGGTAGGAGTCTTACCGCCCATTAATACGGGATAAAAAATTCATTCACACTTATTAATTCATCTGTGCATCGTTCAATAGCCCAATTATTTCACTCAACATTTCTTCTGTAAAAGCACCTGCGCTAAAGTTCACTAATGCTCGTAATGGCATATAGTTCAGCATAGCATCCATCATTTCAGAGGCATCACTATCCCCTTCAGTCATACTACCAAACGGACTGTCTTTTAATGCTTTTTCCATAAGCCCTTTTGCTATTGGTGCTAAAATTGGATCCGTAAATATGTCCCCAAGTAACGTATTACGATGCACTGGTTTTTGAATTATAGTCGTTGATTGAACATACATGCTATCATGTAAAACGATCTCTTTTGAAGACTTTCCTACTAAAATTTCAAATTCACCTGTTTCAACATGCCAGTCCTTTAATTCAACATTATAATAAGCAAATGATCTTTTATTTAAAGTAAAGCTAACCGTTTTTTCTTCTCCCGGCTGCAATTCTACTTTTTCAAATCCTTTTAGCTCTTTTTCAGGACGAGTCATACTGCTTTCAACATCTTTTATATAAAGCTGAACAATTTCTTTCCCTACTCTACTACCAGTATTTTTCACGTTCACACTGATAGAAACAGTGTCCGTATCCGTTATCTCTTTCTTATTTATTGAAAGATTACTATACTCAAAATTTGTATAGCTTAAACCAAAACCAAATGGGAACAACGGTTCAATATTTTTCGCATCGTAATAACGGTATCCGACGAACACACCTTCTTTGTATTCTACTTTGTCACCTTCACCAGGGAAGTTTAAGTAAGAAGGATTATCGCTTAACACTTTCGGGAATGTTTCCGCTAATTTCCCGCTTGGATTCGCATCACCAAATAATAAATCAGCAATCGCTCCGCCTAATGCTTGTCCACCTAAATAGCCTTCAAGTATTCCTTTTACTTTACCTATCCATGGCATTTCAATTGGAGCACCGTTACTTAAAACTACAACGATATTACTTTGAACTTCAGCAATAGCCTCAATTAATTGCACGTGATTTTCTGGCATCTGTAAATGTTTTCGATCAAAGCCTTCAGATTCATAACGATCTGGAAGTCCAACGAAAAGGACCGCTGTATCTGCTCGCTCTGCTATTTTTTTCGCTTCATTAACCATGCTTTCATTTACAT
>NZ_JBFUIN010000199.1:0-5771 GCF_056401855.1 Bacillus sp. P4_D3 | reverse complement strand
CACATGGACAGGTGCAGTGTGTGTTGTCACTCTTTTTGAAGATAGCGATATAATCCAGATGACTTTTGGAGACGATATTAACGAAATTATCAAAACGATTGCTTTTACACATTATAATAATAGTTCCTCAAAAACTTTAGGAGGAAAACTATGGTGGCGACAAATAAGAGAGTTAAATGGTTATAAAATACAACAAAATATTCTTTCTCAACATTATCGAATTTTAAATAAAGAAAACCATAGGATATGTAGTTCATTTGAATTAGATGAAGTTGAAAAAAGATTTATAGAAGTAACAAAATTATTACAATAGATTCACAGAAAAAACTTATTAAATGATCGCTAATTAATGTTATAACAAAAATCTTAAATAAATTAAAAATACAAAATCAAATTTTGGAGAGTGATTCAAATGAAGAAAAAAGCAACCCTTTTCTTTTTTTTAAATATCGTAATAATTGGTATGTTAATATTTAATTTATTTGCTTTCACATCACGAGTGCCCTTTTTACCTTGGTTCATTGAAAATGGTTGGGGATATTTAGGACTATTACTGACATCTTTTGTTTTATTAATCATCTCTTTTAAATCTTATCAGCTTTACAAAAATGGAGAGATAACTATTTTACAGATTTCTATCCCGCTTGTTTCTGCAATGTTTTCACTCTTTGTTATGTTTATGCCCTTAAATGATTTTATGACTATATTTTCTCTTATAGTCGATGTAAGTATATTAATAATTTGTTTAATATCTTTTAGGGGTACCGTCACATCGCTATCAAACTAAGATAAATTTGTATCCATATAATCAAAAAAACGCTATTCTTTTTGTAGAAATATACAGAAAGGATGGCGTTTTGTATGACTCTATCGATTCAAGATGAGTTTCATTTATTCGCTGAAGAGCTACAGCGATATCTATCTCCAAACATCCTTCAACAGCTCGCACAGGATACGAGTTTCGTAAAACGTAAAAGTAAGTATGGTGCACGAGATTTGGCCGCTTTATGTATTTGGATTAGTCAACACGTAGCAAGTGATTCCCTCACTCGATTATGTAGTCAACTTTATGCAAATACAGCTACACTTATGAGTCCAGAAGGACTTAATCAACGTTTTAACCGATGCGCTGTTTTATTTCTACAGCGTATATTTTCTCTTTTAGTCAAAAGCCAACTAAACGATTCTTCTCAAATCCAAGACCAATATACTTCTTATTTTCAACGTATACGTATTTTAGATGCTACTATTTTTCAAGTCCCTAATCATTTGGCTCCTATTTATCCTGGTTCAGGAGGTTGTGCACAAACAGCCGGTATTAAAATTCAGCTAGAGTATGATTTACATAGTGGAAAATTCCTCAATTTTCAAATGGAGCCAGGTAAAAATAATGATAAAACCTTTGGTACAGATTGTTTAGATACCTTATGTCCAGGAGATTTATGTATTCGAGATTTAGGATACTTTTCTCTAAAAGATTTAGACCAGATGGATCAACGAGGTGCATTCTATGTTTCACGGTTGAAATTAAATAATAGAGTATATATAAAAAATGATTCTCCAGAATTCTTTCGGGATGGGACATTAAAAAAGCAATCCCTATATGTTTTACTTAACCTTGAAGATATTATGCATCAGATAAAACCAGGAGATACTTATGAAATTCGGAATGCCTATATTGGACAACAAAAATTACCCTCACGAGTTGTAATATACAGACTCACATCAAATCAAACTCATAAACGTAGGAAACAGCAAACCTATGTTGAAAAGAAAAAAGGAGTTACATACTCTGAAAGAAGTAAACGATTAACAGAAATCAACGTTTATATTACCAACATACCATGGGAAATTGTTCCGATGGAACAGGTTCATGATATCTACTCACTACGTTGGCAAATAGAGATTGTATTTAAAACATGGAAATCTCTTTTTGGTATTAATCATTGTCACAATATTAAGCGAGAGCGTCTAGAATGTCATCTTTATGGACAGTTAATCGCTATTTTTCTTTGTTCTTCCACTATGTTCAAAATGCGACAGCTGTTACTACAGAAAAAACAAAAAGAATTAAGTGAATATAAAGCAATTTATATAATTCAAGATCATCTGTACTTAGTATATGAAGCTATACAAAAAGACACCCAAGAAGTATCAAAAATTTTCCTTCGTCTGTTTGACTTCTTACAGAAAAACGGACGGAAATCCCATCGATATGAGAAAAAGACAGTCTTTGATATTTTAGGTGTCGTTTATCAGTTTACTGTATCCAATCTAAAGCAGAAAACTGCATAATCTTTAAAAATACACCGTATCAAGGTTTATTTGGTATGCGTATTTTTAAAAACAAATAAACAAATTATCAAGCATGTAGGCAACAAGAACGGAAGTTCATGGAAGACCCAACCTTAGCTTGATGGGCATGGGGTACCGCCAGCATTTTGGAAAAAAACCACGCTAAGCAAAAAATAAAATAAGCCATCCATTTGGACAGCTCATTTACATAATTATCGTTATTGGAAGTGATTTTAAAATTCTACATGCGAACTTTTTCTTTGTTCCGACGAATAAACCACAAAATCAAAGTTAGAAGTAGTAGGAGAAGTAGTAAGAAGAGCGGTATTGCTTGAATAAAGAGAAATCCTTTCCAAAAATCAAGCATAGTACTACCTGGGGAATCTGTTGCCATCCCACCTATAAAATAAGATAACGGAATGGCAAGTATATTTATCCCTAAACCGATCATTACGAATGATAGATTTTTATTCCAGATTTTTGGTAATGCAGCCATAATAAATAAAACTAATGCAGTACCAATTATAAGAAACAGTACTCCAAAATAAAATGCAAAATATAAAATAAATCCCATAATATCCCTCCAAGACTTTRATTGTACCATCAATAAGGGCAATTTTGGATGAATATGATATTCGTATATAGTTAACATAATGTCTTTTTTTCTTTTTATCAATCTATGCAATTTTTTATACATTCCTATCATAGTGTGGGTTTTCKGGTTCTCGTTTGTTACTGGATTAGCCGAAAAACTGTATAAAATCTTGCTGTTTAACGGAAATAAAGTTCTTGAAAAAATAATATAGATATTTAAAAACGAAGTCCGAAACTTCGAAATAGTGTGAGTTTCTCTCGCTTAAAGTATAATAATTGTAAGAGCTTTTATTAGAATCTTGGAGTTAAATAAATTAAGGAGAGTGGTTGGAGATGAGTAACTTAGCAAATACATATAAATTACCCTATTATGCAGTTATCTTTGCCTCAGAACGAACAGAAGGTGAAAATGGCTATGGTGTGATGGCAACAAAAATGGACGAATTAGCAAGTAAACAAAAAGGATATTTAGGTGTCGAAAGTGCAAGAGATTCGGATTTGGGAATTACCGTTTCTTATTGGGAAACACTCGAGGATATTGCTGCTTGGAAAGAAAATTCAGCTCACCAAATTGCCCAAGAACGTGGGAAAAAAGAATGGTATAGTCGATTCGCATTACGTGTATGTAAAGTAGAACGTGAGTATCTATTTGAAATGTAGAATAATAAAGTTGTTTAATTCTGTAACCGAATTAAACAACTTTATTATTCATTTTTGAGGTGATCACAATTGGATCTAATAATTTTCTAACAACTTTAAGGAGTTTTACTACACACAGATTGTAGTAAGGCTCTATTTATTTTATATCAAAATTAAAGGACTTTATTATCTCTATACACTTGCATGCTCTTAGCGTGGTTTTTTTCCAAAATGCTGGCGGTACCCCATGCCCATCAACTTAAAAATGAAAACAAAGTGTACTTTCATTTTGTGGAGGTAAAGCATTCCTAAAATAGAAGCATACTCTTAATAATATGCATACCAAATAAACCCTAACGGGTTTCCTTTTTTAAATTATGCAACTTTCTTTTGTTTTTTCAACCCATTATACTCATAAACAACACCCATAATATCAAAAACAGTCTTCTTCTCATATCGATGAGATTTTCTCCCGTTCTTCTGTAGGAGGTGGAACAGGCTGATTAGGATCTTTGTTATTTCTTGGATGTTTTGTTGTATGGCTTGATACAAACTTGATAAGTGATCTTGAATCATTCCAATTGCTTTATATTCACTTAATTCTTGTTTCTTCTTTTGTAAAATTAATTGTCGCATCTTAAACATAGTAGAAGAACATAGAAAAATGGCAATGAGTTTTCCATAAACATGGCATTCTAATCGCTCTTGTTTAATATGTTGCCAATGATGAATTTGAAATAAGGATTTCCAAGTTTTAAAAATGATTTCAATTTGCCAGCGGAGAGAGTAAAAATTATGGATTTGTTCCATCGGAGCAATCTCCCAAGGTGTATTGGTAACATATAGGTTCATGCCAGCTAATCGTTTGCTTTTTTCCAAATATGTAATCCCTTTTTTACTTTCTGTGTACACTTGTTTTTTCATACGCTTACGAAGTTGTTTTTCTGTTAATCGATACATAATCACCCGAGTGAATAGTTTTTTATCCTTTCCAATATAAGCTTCTTTTATTTCATAGGACTGTCCTGGTTTTAAGGTATCCATGATGTGCTCTAAATCAACTTTGATGTACTGAGATTGTTTTTTTATTGTTCCGTTTCGAAAGTATTCAGGAAATTCATTTTTGACATATACCCTATTGTTTAATTTGAGTCGCGATATATAGTACACACCACGTTGATCCATTTGATCTAAATCATCCAGTGAATAATAGCCTAAATCCCGGATACATAGGTCACCAGGGCGTAATGTTGATAAACACTCTGTTCCAAAGGTTTTATCATTATTTTTCCCTGGTTCCACTTGGAAATTTAAAAACTGACCACTATGTAAATCATATTCTAACTGGATTTTTATACCCGCTGTTTGTGCACAACCACCTGATCCAGGATATACATTGGCCAAGTGTTTTGGTACGTGAAAAATGGTTGCATCTAAAATACGAATTCGCTGAAAATAGGTAAGTGAAGCACTTGGAATTGCTGACTTTCCACAAACTTTATTTTTTAATAATGTGGAGAAAATATGTTTCAAAAAGAACACTGCCTTTTTATTAAAGCGCTTATTTAGTCCTTCAGGACTCATAAGAGTTCCTGTTGATGCATGTAGCTGACTACACAATCGGACTAATGAATCACTCGCTACTCGTTGACTAATCCAGACACATATAGTAGCTAAATCATACCCTGAAAATTTACGTTTTCGTTTTACAAAACCTAGCTCTCTAGCGAGATTTTCCAAAAATGAAGGGGTAAGATGTTCATATAATTCTTCAGCAAATAATTGTAATTCGTCAGAAATTGATAGATACATACAAAAACGCCATCCTTTCCTATGATTCTACAGAAAGAATAGCGTATTTTTTGGTTCTGGTGCAAAGGTAGTGGAAAAGAAAATATAACATATATATTTCTAGCATAATGGTAGGATAATCCTGGTTCCTCATCATTTCTACTAAATCACGAAAAATTAAGTTGTACCGTACCAACGTACAGTTAACAAAATAATATCTTGCTGATAATGCTTCCATTTGAACAAATTTTCCTTTTCCATACCGATCACACATCTTTTGTAGAGTAATAGTATCAGCATATCCCAGTTTAAGAGGTTACTTACAAAATATTTAGAATTTTTTGCGAGAATCCTCCGAAATGTAATACGGACTTTAAATATTTTCATTTATAATTCTCTATTTGTCTATACTTTTCATATCGCTGTTGTATAAGCTCTTCCGAGGATAATAG
>NZ_JBFUIN010000198.1:0-5781 GCF_056401855.1 Bacillus sp. P4_D3 | reverse complement strand
GTTTAATATTTCCTTTTGTCGCTTTACTATAATTCGCATCACCATTTCGCCCAATTAACACCGTTCCAATTACAGTAATCACTACAAGTAATATAACGATCATTATCCCAGTTAACATTTCTTCCTCCCCCTCCTTACAACCATTTTACGATATTTCCCTTTTTATTTTACAGAATTTTTAACCTTTTTTACTATTATTATGAAATAAAACGCAAAACTATTATTACTATGAATTTCCATATGTGATATATTTATAACATATAGTGATTTATTTCTAACATCGAAAGGAGAATCTATCSTGAAAACAACTTGGATAAAATATTTAGGATTTCTCGGTTTCTTTGGGTTTCTCGGATTTTTTTACGAAAAAGGATTGTTTACTATGTTCTGTTTCTTCTCCTTTTTCACGACATATAGAAAAGTTCATCACGATGAGCTTTTTGAACAAATCGTCAATAAATCATGCCGCAATGCCTTTATCATTACATTACTAACAACAACTATCATTATGTTTATTGAAATGTTATTTCCGAATCCATTTTTACAAGAGATTGATATCGCTCTTATTTTCAGCACACTCATTCTTACATTCGGATTCTCTATCTTCTTTTACGATAAACCTGTGGATGAAATGGAAGATGCACCATGGCGTTCGTAACGAAGATAAAAGAATACCGCGCCAAAGTGCATATGACGCAGGAAGATTTAGCGAAAAAGGTTGGTGTACGTCGTGAAACGATTAGCCATCTTGAAAAAGGAAAATATAATCCTTCCTTACAGCTTGCTCATGATATAGCGAGGGCACTTCATAGTACGATTGATAAGATTTTTATTTTTGAGGATTAATAAAGGGGTACTCAAAAAACTCTAACCAACAACTGTTAAATATTTTATTATTGATGTTTTTGKACTTTTATTACTATATGGTTGCATATACATTATTCTTAATATACTCTAGTGAACAGCATGATTAATAAATCTTTTAGAGAATACCTTACGCTTTCTCTTTGTATGAATGCCGACAAGCAGATAAAAAAGGAGGCTAATCAAAATTAGCCTCCCTCCTCATTATTTATCCCACTAGTTACGAGCAGTAAGACTCCCACTGATTAAAGTTTCACTTTATCACCCATACAAAACCGCATGAAATACACCTAACAGTAAGTATTGATCCTCTATATAATCCTCATCATATACATTCATCTCGATGTAATACATATCTTCCTCAAGACGAATATTCCAATCTGCTATTACATAGCCCTTTCGTAATACCTTTCCAATCCCAAGTGAATTTTTGTGAACAACATATTCTTCTGTCTTATATGTAAAGGTAAATAMGAAATTTGCATCCAATAACTTTCCGTCACATACAATTATTTCATGCTCTGCAYCATTATTATCGATGTACGTTACTAAAATCTTTCTTTGGCGCCGCCTACTTGCATCCTTTGCAATGATSCGAATATTGTCCTTACTATCCTTTATTTCATAATTGATATTACTACCAACTTTYGGAATGAAGTCTAGCACTTTCATCAAMGTATTTTTATAATAGCCCCGTACTACACTTACTTGTTTGCTTCCATTGTAAACCTCTATCGGCRTCGTGTCTGCCTTACTATCACACAGTCGTTTGTAAGAAAGCTGCATAATMCGCTCTCCTCTTAAGTACTGATCAAAYGTCACAGGATATTCTATCRCGCRCAGTTCCTTATTTAGCYCATAYAAATAGCGTTGAACGYTCTCTACTAATGTKRYMGTAGATATACGCTCCTGAAGTTCRAATTCTTGCCAACYGGAAGAAWTYCTCCACTGATTGTCCTCTTCATAGAARAAACMAAGAATTAMCTCATCATCTTCAATCGTTTCATAATTCAYATGTAYGTTCTGCCCGTGTTGAACTTGTTCCATCCACTGTCCTAAATAAATKCCCAGCTCTRCGACCTTCATGCATGACTTYTGAAAAAGKACTCTRTCACCCACACAAATYGTTAAATCCCCTTCGATAAAGCCATTTGYATAAGCAACATACCGTGGCTCATCCKTCTGTGGAATAKCCTTGTCTAACTCAAATAAAAACGTTAACATCCTTCWCTCACCTCTAGTTGTTACACAGCTCATACYTGACATCGCATYACTCTGARAAACTATGTATTATATACACATATTTAAYTAAYRCMTTATRACACGTGAATGMCMTTAGTATAGTAGCGCTATTTTTTCTTYGCGAAYTCCCTCAAAACAACATACTCCCAATATATCGACCACAACTCAAATTATATCAGCGATTTTTTCAATATATCGATTTACCGACACCCATCGACAATAGGAAAATCTTATGAGAAGGAAACTACTTTTCCTTCTACAATTTCCATAATACGAAGCAGACTCTCCACTTCATAGGTCGGCTTAACACTTGTCTTGTTTTCTTTCAGACTCGGGTTATACCAACACGTATCAATACCGTAATCTTCTCCGCCTTTCATATCAGAAGTTAAGGAATCTCCAACCATTAGTACACTTGATTTATCAGTAATCCCAAGCTTTTCAAATGCATAATCAAAAATCTCACGTGCTGGTTTTTGATGGCCTACCTCTTCAGAAATAATGATATGATCAAAGAAGTTACATAAAGGCGAATTTCCAATTCTAGATTGTTGCACCTTAGTGTATCCATTCGTAATAATACCTAACTTACAATCTTGAAGATTCTCACATAGTTTCACTGCACCTTCTATAAGATGTACTTCTTTCCCTAAGTTTTCAAGGTATACGTCACTAAATTGCTGCGCGTCTACTTCTATATTATGAAGAGCAAATAATTGTCTAAATCGATCTATCGCTAATTCACTTAGCGTAATCATTTTATTTTCTAAATCTCTCCATAATCCATTACTAATCTCTTTATAACTTGCAAGATAATCATTATACCCTGTAGGCATGCCAAATTGTACAAACGCGTTATGTAATGCGTTTCTTTCTGTTTCAGGGAAATCTAATAATGTATCGTCTACGTCAAATAGTATTACTTTGTATTTCATGATGCTCTCCTCAATTCCTATATTCTCATAGCTTAATTATAACAACAATAAGAAAAGGAGGCTAATCCAAACCAGCCTCCCTTCTCATTATTTACCTTCTAGCAATAATTCTTTCATTTCCTCTAACGATTCTTTCGTAAATCCAAGAGCTTTTTCAGCGTATGCTTCAACTGATCCATACTGCTTTTTAATTTCATCAATCGCAGCTTGTAAATACTCAGCACGAGCTTCAAACATCGCACCTAATATCGCTCTACTTTCATCGTTTTGTAATTTTGCACCTAAAAATGCCATCATTTTTTCGTTTAACTTCTCACGGAAACCGTTACTTAATAAATAGTCTTGCATTACCGTTTCTTCTGATACACCTAATAGAAGTAATAATAATGCGGAACCAAATCCAGTACGGTCTTTTCCAGCTGTACAGTGGTTTACTAATGGTAAGTTTTCTGGATTTTGTACTAACTTTAAGAAGCTCACGAATGCCTCATTACCACTTACAAAATCTTGATTCATTTTCACAAGATATTCACCAGGTTTTCCTAATACTGATAAATCACCAACTTGGAAAAACTCATTTATATTTAAATCTTTCGCTAAGTCTTGCATAACTGGTAAGCATACTTGGCGAGCACCTGTAATGCCTGGGTTCGGCTTATGCTTTACTTCAAAATCTGTACGGTAATCACAAATTAATTTTAAGCCTGACTTCTGTAAATACTCAATATCCCATTCTGTTAATCCTGCTAATTCTTCAGAACGATACAATTTACCCCATTTTACTTTACGGCCTTCAGTCGTTTCATATCCGCCCATATCACGGAAGTTAAACGCACCTTGTAATGGTAATCTACGCTCCGCGACTGTAACTGCTTGTCCATTACTTCCTACTAACCTAAAATAGGGACGCTCATTTTCACTCGGATTGGCAATTGTAGTAAATGACTCTCCATTTACCGTCACAAGTAATTCACCATTTTCTTCAATATGATCTGGTGAAGTACCCCAATAAATTTCAACTTCTTCTATGTTATTTTCCCACTCTATATGTAACGTGTTATCTTCATTTCGTTCTACAGTTGCTTGTAACCAATTTATTTGTTGCTTCATACTTCCACCAACACTTTCTTCGTATAGTATAATCCTTCTCTATTGTATTATAGGAAAGCTTACTTTGTCGTTTCGATTTTTCTTTTTATCTTACAAACATGCAAAAAGTTCTTTTACTCGTTCAAAATTTGTACATGGATTCCCGCTAAATGAGTTCGCGAGACTACGTCATTCATCCTTCTAAACCCTTTTCACATATCGCTCACTACAACTCAGCTGCTGACATCCATTCTTTTCAAAAACATCATTCATCCACTCATCTTGTACATTTGCCTCACCAATATAATAAGTGGCTCCTATTTCCTTTAATACAAACATCGTTTTTGTAAATAAGTCAGATTCATATCCTTTATTTCGCATACTCKGAGCGACTGCGAAATACATAAGTTTCCCTTCTTCTAACGTACCTCTTTCAATATACGGGACTACAATTCCTATCGGCTCTTCATTTGCAACAGCTGTTAAACAATGTTCTTTCCATTGCCCACCAATTTCTTGTTCCATCATATTTACAAATTGATCATACGCTATTTCTTCTTCCATCAGCTCATTCCAAAGAGAATAAAAAGCGTCTTCTCCGATCTCTTCAATAAGCTTAAAATCAATATCACTTTCTATATCTTCCACTTCATATATATCTTTAAATACTATTATATTTTCAGCAATATGTTTAAATGAATACTTTCCAAAGCATTTCTTATATACATCATAATTGGGACTTTTTGAAGAAACCTCAAATTGTAGATTTTCTAATCCACCTTTTTTCGCCTCAGTAACAAAATATTGCACCATTTCTTCAATTTGCTCTTCTGTAAAAACCTCTGCATTATTTTCTTTTATCATTATAGAAGAAGCACTTCTTCTTATTTTAAAATGTTTTTCTAATTGTTTTATAATCGTCATACTCTTCCCTCATCTATATAATACTTGAATTTAAGTTTTGTCTCCTTGCATGAGCAGGATTGTCCTTGAATATATAGAATACTAGAAAAGATCGCATCTTTAAAGTGCGGAGGAGGTTCTCCATTGGATATTACAGCGCTGCAACAACAGTTAGAGCTTATACAACAAAATGATTATTCGCACATGCAACATATAGATATAAATGAGTTAACAACGAACATGCTTCAGCACATTGGAACTACTGACAGTTACATTCGCTATCAGCTGATTTATAATTGTTTTTCTCACTTTATTCAATATGAGCTTCTACTCGATGATCAACTTAAATTACTTTTACATACTTGTTTAAGCGATGAATACTTATATTTTGATATTAATTCCCCATATACAGATGGGGTTTTCACACGCTCTTATACTGTTTCATTAATTGCTTTAATCCTCCAATTTTCCAACTCCCACTACTTTCTAACTGAGGAGGATGTTACAGAAATAAAACAAAATCTCATAACATATACAAATTTAGAGACTGATTTCCGTGGATATATTGAAGATAAAGGCTGGGCTCATTGTATTGCACACGTTTCTGATGCATTTAATGAAATTATCCAAAATTCCTATATTACCTTTGAATGCTATGAAGAAATGATACATTKTTTATTAAATAAAATCTTCACTTCGGCAGATATTTATCATAATAATGAAGATGAAAGAGTTGTCACTCCGTTAG
>NZ_JBFUIN010000197.1:0-5807 GCF_056401855.1 Bacillus sp. P4_D3 | reverse complement strand
GCGTAATGAATCATACACCATTCCGAGCAATTGTCGTGAAAGAAAAGGAAAATAATCAATTTGAAAGAAAGCTTGTTGAGAGAGAAATTAATAGTTTACCTGAAGGAGACGTATTAATACGTGTTCATTATTCTTCATTAAATTATAAAGATGCCCTTTCAGCTACTGGTAATAAAGGTGTAACGAGAGCATATCCTCATACACCAGGTATCGATGCAGCGGGAGAGGTAGTTAGTAGTGAAAATAACGCCTTTCAGGAAGGCGATCAAGTTATTGTAACTGGATATGATTTAGGTATGAATACTTCTGGTGGTTTCGGGGAATATATTCGCGTGCCATCATCTTGGGTCGTTCCTTTACCAAAAGAAATGTCTTTGAAGGAAAGTATGATGTACGGAACAGCAGGTTTTACAGCTGCCTTATCGGTATATAAGCTCATTAGAGCGGGAATTACACCTAGTACGGGAGATGTTTTAGTAACGGGTGCTACGGGCGGAGTAGGCAGTGTAGCAGTTAGTATTTTAGGAAAGCTAGGATATAGCGTAGTAGGGGCAACAGGGAAAATGGAAGAGAAAGAGATACTGCTACGTTTAGGGGCAAAAAAGATGATTCGCCGCACGGAGTTGAGTGATGAATCAGGAAGACCGATGCTTAAAGGAATATATGCTGGGGTTGTCGATACTGTAGGCGGGAACATGTTAGAAAGTTCTTTAAAGGTAGTTAAGTATGGAGGCTGTGTAACAACGTGTGGTAACGTAGCAGGGCATGAATTAAATACAACTGTATACCCATTCATATTACGAGGGATTAGCCTTTTAGGAATAGATTCAGTTCAATGTCCAGTAGATGTGAGAAGAGAAGTGTGGGCATTGTTAGCAGATGAGTGGAAAAATTCAGAGCTATTATCTTATACAGAAGAATGTACATTAAAAGAATTAGATGAGAAGTTTACACTTATACTGCAAGGAAAGTTAAAAGGGAGAACGGTTGTAAAGATGAAATGAAAAAAAGAGACGCTCATTTGAGCGTCTCTTTTCCTATTATAATGATTGTTTTAAATTTACTTTTCCTTGTTCACCTAAAACGCCATCAGCAATATTTACAGCGTGATCACCGATACGTTCTAAGTTACTTACCATATCAACGAAAATGATGCTTGCATCACCTGAACAGCTACGTTCGTTCAGACGTAACACATGACGTTTACGAAGAACACGTTCCATTTGGTCAATTTTACGTTCTTTTGCAATAACCGTTTGAGCTAGTTCAGTGTCGAAGTTTGTTAAAGCATTGATTGCATCTTGTAATGTTGAAATTGTTAATTCAAGCATTTCATTTAATTCAGCTAGTGCTTCATCTGATAGTGAAACGCGGTTTGAAATTTGGAAATCTACAAGTTCTACTAAGTTTTCTACATGATCACCAACACGTTCAATATCTCCAACAACACCTGCTAGAACTGAATGCTTTTCAGAGTCTGTATGTGAAAGTGGTTTTTCTGATAGTAAAACTAAATACTCGGTAATCTTTTTATCTAAATTGTTAATAGCTGCTTCTAATTGCGTAGCCATATCAGCGTGTTTCTTTTCTTGTGTATTTAAAAATTGGTTTGCTTCTTTTAATCCTTGTAAAGAAAACTCAGCCATGCGAACAATTTCTTTTTGCGCTTCTGTTAGTGCGATAGCAGGGGATTGTTCAATAAAGATTGGATTTAAATGTTGCGGTTTGAAATCAATAGCAGAATCTTCGCCGCGAATAAGTTTTGTTACAATCCATGCTAATACAGCGATGAATGGGAATTGAATAAGTGCATTTGTTACGTTAAATGTTCCGTGGGCAAATGCGATTGTCATTTCTGGATTTAAGTTTAATGATGTTTGGAAATATTGAATTAAACTTGTAAATGGTACTAATAAAATCGTAAAGATAATTGTACCGACGATATTAAAGATAACGTGAACTAATGCTGCACGTCTTGCTGCAATAGAAGTACCAATTGCTGCTAATACAGCTGTAATTGTTGTACCGATGTTATCACCGAATAATACAGGAAGGGAAGCTTGTAAATCGATTGCACCCTGGCCGAATAGTTCTTGCAAAATACCGATTGTCGCACTTGAACTTTGTACGATTAAAGTGAAGACTGTACCAACAACGATTCCTAAGATTGGGTTATCACTCATGCTAACCATTAATTCTTGGAATGATTCTAAAGAACGAAGAGGTTTCATACCTGCGCTCATCAATTCTAAACCAAAGAATAACATACCAAATCCGAATACGACTTGACCTAAAGACTGTACTTTTTTATTTTTAAAGAAGAATAATAAGATTGCTCCGACTGCCATAATTGGAAGAGCGTATTCTCCGATTTTAATTCCGATAATAAATGCAGTAACTGTCGTTCCGATGTTCGCACCCATAATAACACCAATTGCTTGTCTTAATGTCATAAATCCGGCACTTACAAGTCCGACTGTTAAAGCGGTTGTTCCTGAACTTGATTGAATTAATACTGTAACTAACATACCTGCTAGTACACCCATAAGAGGGTTTGTTGTAAAACGATCTAGAATATCGCGAAGACGATCTCCGGCTGCTTGTTGCAGTCCATCGCCCATGTATTTAATCCCGAATAAGAAAATACCTAATCCACCAATGAACTGGAAGATCATATCTTGAATATTGTATTCCACGCATTCCACTCCTTAAATTTCATGTACGATGTAATTATTAACTAAACCTTGAGGCACTGTAAACGGTTTGTTTATAAATTTTACACTAAATTTACAAAGTACTAAAAAGTTTACAATTCTTTAAAGAAACTCCTGGATTTAATTGGTTTTCATGCGTGGTATTGGACTATTTCGTAAAGAAGTCACATTTATCACACTATTTATTGATAGTAAAAATAGGAGAGATAAACTATCCAAATTGGGTGTGCTAAGTAAAGTTTCACTTTATTTATAATGGTTCTTTGCATATTTTTCGATCAAAGTTAGAAAAATATGTAGGGGAAATGGGGAGGTTTGAAATGAGTATACTGATGAAAGTGAAAAAATGATTGAAGTATATTAATCTACTTCTTTGGAGTGCTTGCAACATTAAAAAAGAGCAATTCGCATATGAATTTGCCCTGGTTTTTTATGTTAAAAAAGTTTGAGTACTTCGTATTGTAAAAACTGTGTGCAGTGTGCTTGTTTATTCTGCTATTTGTGGGAGATAAAGCTACCCACTGATTAAAGTTTCACTTTATTAGGAGTTGTCGTTATGTTTCAAGTTTATGACGACATTTCCCTTTTTGTGCCCTTTTTCAACATATATGTGAGCTTCAACAATTTCCTCAAAAGTGTATTGCCTATCAATGATCACTTTTATTTTACCGTTCTCAACTAGTTCTTTAAGGAAATTTAATGCTTCGGAAGTTTCAGGTGCGTTTTGACTTAATATGAGTTTCATGCGACTTGTCAATTTAGTCCAGAGCATTTGAGCACTTGGTAACGGTTCAACGATATTTATATAGGTACCATCTTCCTTTAACATTTTAATACACTCTGCAAAGGAACTCCTGTTTACCGCTTCAAAGATAACATCATAAGTTTCGTCTGTAGTAGAAAAATCGCTTGCGGTGTAATCAATTACTTCGTCAGCTCCTAGCGATTTGACCAATTCTAAATTGGAGCTACTGCACACCCCTGTAACTGTTGCGCCGAAATACTTGGAAATTTGCACTGCATAACTTCCGACACTTCCAGAAGCTCCATAAATAAGAATGTTTTGACCGCTTCGAACGTTAGCTTTCCTAAGGAAAAACAAGGCTGTACGTGCTCCAATTGGGATGGCTGCGGCTTCTTCATAGGATATATTGGAGGGCTTCATGCACACTGCTCCATCTTCAGGTATACAAATGTACTCAGCATAAGAACCGAAATTTGCTTGGGTAGCAGCAAAAACTGGATCTCCTGCTTTAAAACGCGTAACGTCTTTTCCTACTGATTCAACTTCACCAGCCAATTCCATTCCAAGTATTTGTTTTTTCGGTTGTTTAAAGCCAAGTGCAATTCGAGCGGGTAGCCAAACCGAAGAGGGAACTGTAAAACTTCTTGAACGAATATCTCCTGCTGTTACGGTTGTCGCATTAATTTTTATTAGTATTTCATTGTCTTTAGGTGTAGGTTTTTCAACTTCTTTCAATTGAAGTACGTCGGGGGGACCATATTTTGTATACAATATTGCTTTCATTAATGTTTCCTCCAATTCGTTCTATATATTAATATCATACGAACAACATGAATAAATAGAACAGCGGTTCACCTTTCAATACAATGCAAAAAGCAGTACGATTTTTTTGGAATCCACTGCTTTTTTGTATTTGTGTATATATAATTTTTTTAGTGTAAGTACTTTGAAATGGAGCGAGTTAACATTACCCAACGGCTTTTTCGTTTATTTTATCTTTCTGTTTTTGTTTCCGTAAGCTTGTAATGTAAATGAACAGGAAAGCAATAAGTAATAGAGAGGAATAACGATATACAGTTGCATAGTTGGTAAAGTGTGCAATGAATCCAAAAATAATCGCTCCAGCACCAATTCCAAGATCAAATGCTGAGAAGAATGTTGCTGTTGCCACTCCTCTCCGGTGCGGTGCTACTCGGTCAATCATCCATGCTTGTAGTGCTGGTTGAATTGCTCCGAAACCACTGCCGTAGCATGCTGCGGCAATAATTAAACTCGGAATTGTAGTTGTATACGACAGCAAGATAATACCTGTAAACGTAATAATAACTCCTGGAATGATGACAAATGTATGGCCTTTCGTATCATATAATCTTCCAGAAAACGGACGAGTTACAGCGATTGCAAGTGCGTTAAATAAAAAGAAGAGACTAATATCAGCAATCCCGACTTCCGTAGCAAATAATGTGATAAAGCTCCCAATTCCCCCGTACATTAATGTAATACATAATATTAATAATGAAGGAAGTAAAGCTTTACGCTCAATAAATCCATCGAGAAAGGTACCAGATGTTTGCTGTGGTGGTTGCGGCGATTTTTTGATTTGAAGTAGTTTCGTTAATATTAATGAAACTATTGTGCATGAAAGTGCACATAAAAAAAGAATCGTGAAGTTATATGCTTGCATAAGCCAAAGTCCGATAAGCGGACCGAGCGCCATGGCAATAGTTCCAGAAAGACCGAAATACCCCATGCCTTCACCGCGGCGAGCTTGCGGAATTAAATCTGAAACGACAGTTCCGTATGTAGTCGTTGTAATACCAAAACCAGCTCCGTGTAAAATTCGAACGGCAAGCAATAGGAAAACGGTTGAAGCGAAAAGATAACTGCCCATAGCGAGTAAACAAATAGCGGTACCGATCATTAAAATGATTTTTTTGTTGAATTTTTGCAAAGCATTTCCAGTTAGCGGCCTAATAAAAAGTGCTGCAACGGTAAACATACCGACAACGAATCCGATATTTGAACTTGTGCCCCCAATTTCTTTCACATAAACAGGTAAAGTTGGAATTAACATTTGAAATCCTAAAAACATACATAAGTTTGCTAGAATTAGCGCAATAAACTCTTTTGTCCATAACGGTTCTCGTTTTACGAGTACTGCCTCTCCCATATATTCATCCCCTATATAAAAGTTTTCCCACGTTAACGGGCAGTAAGACTCTCACCTCAAAATTTGGCTGGAGCAAAGAAGTTAGGTGGGAGCGCTGCTGTCCGTTAACGCTCGATCGGTTCAACTAATAATCAGTGTGGGATGAACAAAACCCCCACTGATTAAAGTTTCACTTTAT
>NZ_JBFUIN010000196.1:0-5851 GCF_056401855.1 Bacillus sp. P4_D3 | reverse complement strand
CCTCTTATTATTTTTGGCAATTGGTCGATATATTATCACTTACGTTCAAAKTGACAAAAAGTTATTTAAAAAAAGCGAGTCCTTCTATTCCGCAATTGGGCCAATTTGTGGAATAAGATTAGCAGGAAGTTTATTTGAAAATGTAGAATCCCTACAGAGCTATAAGGATGTTATTGAAACTTTAACTATTTAGGGGGATATTACTTTGAAACGAATTGACTTGTTTTTAAACGGACTAGATTCCACATTCGATAAAGAGAGTTGGTATGCACCGTTTAAACATGCTATAGAAGGACTTACAGCCGAACAGGCTATCTGGAAACCACCTGGAGAGGGAATGAAAACCATTTGGGAGAACGTTAATCATCTCATTTATTACAAAGAGAGACTTGCTGCAAACTTGGAAGGCCGTGAATGGACACATAATCTCGACGGTGATGAAACCTTTTATCTTACCAATCAATCTAATGGTGATAAGGAATGGAAGAAAGTCGTTGAACGTTCTGAAAATGCTCAACGTAATTTAAGACAGGTGTTGAGTGCAATTTCCGAAAAAGAGCTTGAACAAAATTCACTTGAGGGTAAATTACTGGACATCATGCTTCATGATGCTTATCATACAGGCCAAATTATTCAATTAAGGAAAATGCAGGGGGCATGGCCATCAAATCGTTGACTGAGCGTTCTAGTTATTCCATTAAAGGCGTTATTGTTGAATAAAACTTAGATTTTTAAACGACTTTATTGTTTTATTTTTAGTGTAGTGAAGTATCTTACATACAAAATTAAGCAACTATATTTTTAACCCCGTCCTAAATTTAGAACGGGGTTATGCTTGTTTGAGATTTTAAAATTAAATAACTTTATTATCTCTACACATTACGGATTAGATAATACTTTATTTTTACTATAAAGCCGCACCTTTCCCGCACTCTTCCTTAAACCGAAGCCCAAAAGTATCCGCTGTAATTTCATCAGCTTTCGGCAATGAACGTAATTTCGGATGAAGTAGCCATACGAGAGAAATAAATAAAATCCCGATACTAGCGAGCGCAAAAATGAGTTGGCTACTAAATACATTTGCAGTATATCCGCCAATTAAAGAGCCGAACRGCATAGCAATTGTGCCCATACTTCGCATGACTGAATTGATGCGTCCAAGATATTGATTTGGAATAGCCATTTGACTGATCGTCGCAAATAATATGTTGGTAGCACCAATTGGAATCCAAGCTAAGCCGAATAAGAAAATAGACAGCCATTGAAACGGTACAATCGTAGAGAGAAACCAAAAGACAGCGCCAGCCGCAAAGCTAATAATGGAGACACGGCCAACATTACGTTTGYCAACCCATGAACTGAATAGTGCTCCGATTAAACTGCCGGCTGATATAGCGGCTAAAAAGAAGCCATATAATTTCACGCCTCCTAAAGAATCAGCGAAAGAAGGAAGTATCGCCATCGTCATACCAATTGAAAAATTAGCGACAACTGAACCGATTAAGAAGACGCCCATTAATGAACGAAAGACGATTGAAAAGCCTTCTTTTAATTCAGAGAAATATTGTTTAGTGGAAAGCGATGTATTGGCTTCTGCTTGTTTCGGCATTTTTAATGAAAAGAACAAAAGGGCAGTAATCGCGAATGTAAAGGAGTCAATTACATATAAAGTGATTGCGCCAAGTAGTGCTACTAATATTCCAGAAAGAGTCGTGCAAATTAAATCAATGCCTTGATATGCAAATGAAAAGAGTGAGTTTCCTTTTAATAATTGTGTTTTATGCAGTAGAAGTGGTAAAGCTTTTGATTGTGCGGGATAGGCGAATTGTTCGATAAAGGCTACGATGGGCATAATGATGAGTAGTAGTTGAACTGTTAATAGATCGAAGTAGTGTGTAATAGGAATGATTAATATAAGAATGCATTGCAGAACTTGTGTGATGACGAGGGTGTTTTTGATTGACCATCTATCAACGAATGGACCAGTAAGAAATTGTAATGCAGAAGGTAATAATGTAAGGAAACCAGCCAATCCAGAATAAAAAGGATTACCACTAAGTTCATATACGAGCCACATCGCTGCTACATAATACAAACTATCTCCTATGTTTGTAAAAATTCTCCCTAAAAATAATAAGAGGAAATTCCGGTTTTTTAATACGTCCATTTAATCTACTCCTTTATGAAAAAATTATTCGGTAAAATAAAATTGACCGTCGGTGTAAAAAAAATCGTATTACGATTTTTTTGTAAATGAAATTATATCGACGTAAATCAGGATATATCGAACACAACTTTGATTATATCGACGTTTCGACATGAGATATCGACTTGCCGACAAACATCGACAAGTTTATTTTTCTTCTTTTTTAACAAATCGCTGCATTGCTCGCTCATCGATTTGCAGTGCAGTAGTAGAAATGTAATAAGCTTTACTATTTGGATCCTTATCCGCATCTTTTGTGATCTCGTTTAATTCAGCCATCACTTCATAAAACTTTTTCACCCACACTTGAAATTGTTCTGGCGTGGCATCAAACTCCCAGCAGGATGAAACGTAATTCCATTCAGCTGGGTCTTCGCTTACTTTTCGTAATGTAAAAGCTTCTTCTGGTGCAGCGAGAATATGGCTTTTCGTTCTTTCCGTCATTTGTAAAAAGATTTGGCGACCTGATTCGCTTAATATTTCTAAATGAGGTAATAGGTCTGCGGCAGGGGTGAAGCCTTTAGCGACAGATTGATAAAACTTTTGAACGATGCCATTCTTTTCTTCTGTATAAACGATTTCTATAAAACCATTCTTCTCTAATTCTTTTAAATGATAATGAATTTTCGCCCTTGAAATGCCGAATTTCTCAGATAGTAGTTGTCCTGTATAAGGACGTTCGCATAGACGCATCATCATTTCGACACGTAGTGGATCGCTCATTGCTTTTAGTTGGCTATAAGTAGTTAATGTTAACATGGGCTTCAAAATGATCAACTCCTTGAATTAAATTACTCGGTCAATATTATTTGACTGAATTGTATCAAGGATTTTAGTTATTTTCAATACTTTCAGAAAATTTAATCTTTGTAATGTAATCTTCTGTTCATATTCCGTTCATATTTCTTTTTTATTATAAGTGCATAGAAAGTAATAGGAAGGAGCGAGCGAAATGTTTTTAGCTCTGCGTGAATTAAAACAATCAAAATTAAGATATGGATTAATCGGACTTATTATGGTGTTATTATCATTTTTAGTCCTTGTCATTTCAGGATTAGCAAATGGATTATCATATGATAATGCTTCATCGATTCAAAATATGGAGGCAAATAAATTTGTATTAGCAGATGATGCGGAAAATAAATTACTTCGTTCACAAATTAAGCAAGATGATGTAGATAACGTAGTAAATCAAGTAGGCGAGAAAGAGGCCGTTCCGTTTCGTSTAAAAAATTCAACTTATGAAAAGAAAGGTAGTTCGAAAAAAGTTGATGTCGCTATTTTCTCAAGTGAACGCGATTCATTTTTAGAACCGAAAATTGTAGAAGGTGAGAAGTTAGGTACAGCAAACAATGAAATGGTTGCTGATGAATCAATTAAAGAAAAAGGAATCGATATTGGGGATACAATTATTGATCCTGTTTCAAAGAAAGAATTTAAAATCGTTGGATTTACGAAAAATCAAATGTTTAGCCATACACCAGTCGTTTATGTAAATGAAGACGTATGGGGCGCTATTTCACAACCAAACCAAAAAGATTATAGTGCAATTGCACTTAATACAGATAAAGACATTAAAAATGCACATGTTATCGACAAAAAAGAAGTATTACAAAGTATTCCAGGATTTAAAGAAGAACAAGGAACATTAACGATGATTATTGCGTTCTTACTTGTTATCGCAGCGTTACTAATTGGTGTATTCTTCTACGTAATTACATTACAAAAAACACAGCAATTAGGTGTATTAAAAGCAATCGGTACGAAAAATTCTTATTTAGCAAATAGCTTAGTCGTACAGGCGTTATTCTTATCAGTTGTGGCGATGATAATCAGTATTGTTCTTGTACAAGGGTTAGAACAAATTTTACCAGCAGGTATGCCGTTCTTATTAACAACACCGATGATTGCACAATATGCAGCAATCTTTATCGTAATTAGTATTTTAGGAACACTTATTTCGTTATACCAAGTATTAAAAGTTGATGCATTAGAAGCAATTGGAGGCGGGATGTAATGACTTCATTATTAAAATTAGACAAAGTAAGTAAAGTGTACGGAGAAGGGAATACTGAAGTAACAGCCCTTCACCCGATGTCGCTTGATGTGAAAGCTGGAGAGTTTATCGGAATCGTCGGTCCTTCTGGATCAGGGAAAAGTACGTTATTATCAATCGCGGGTGCATTACTATCACCGTCAAAAGGGGATATTTACATTCGTGAGAAAAATATTACGAAGTTATCACAAAAGGAAATGACAGACATTCGTTTGAAAAAAATCGGCTTCATTTTCCAGTTTGCAAATCTTGTTCCATATTTAAATGTAAAAGAACAATTGCTTTACATTGCTAAGCTTAAAAAAGATAACAAACAAGAATCTGAACAGCGTGCGAATCACTTATTAGCAGCATTTGGATTAGGCGAAAGAAAAACTCATTATCCAAATCAACTATCTGGTGGGGAAAAACAAAGGGTCGCAATCGCTCGTGCTTTCATKAACAATCCAGATTTAATATTAGCTGATGAACCAACTGCAAGCTTAGACTCAAAACGCGCACGTGAAGTTGTGGAAATGATGAAACGTGAAGTGAAAGAAAGTCAAAAAGCAGCAATTATGATTACACATGATGAAAGAATGCTTGATGTATGTGATCGTATATTGACGCTTAGAGATGGGAAGTTAATATAAAGAAAAAAGACAACCGTACACATATGTGCGGTTGTCCTTTTTATAGAATATATTAAGATAGTTATAATAGCATTATTTTGAGAAAAGCATTTTAATTTTGTTGCGCGTAACTAATAAAAGTCCGCCTATAATTGATAACATTCCAAGTGGCACGTTATTTGATTGCTCACTACCAGCGTTAGGAAGTTCTCTAGCATTATCTTTTGCAGGAACAGTAGCAGTAGTGTTATTATCCACTTTCGTTTGTTTAGGTTGTGATACTTCATTAATCTTGTTATCTACATGTTGCTGCGTTGTATGTATCTCAGCTAATTTGTCATCAATTTTTTTCTCAGTATGTTTAAAATCGTTTATTTTAATATCTAAGTCTTGTTTTTTCTTTGTTAAATCATCTGAAACAGTTTGTTTCGATTGTTTCATTTCGTTTATTTTATTTAGTAAATCTTGTCTAGCTTCTTTTAATTCAGCTAGTTTGTTTTTTATATCTTGTTTAGCTAGTTCTAAGTTAGCGGAAAGACTATCTAAATTGCCTTTAATTTTCTTAAGTTCCTCTAACGTGTTACCGGTATTCGGCTTATTTTCTTTAATTTCAGCAAGTTTGTCCTCAGCAGTTTGTTTCGCTTTCTTTAACTCAGCTAATTTTTCATCTACCTGTTTTTTAACTTCCTTAAGTTCATTAACCTTTTGATCGATGTTCTCTTTATGTTGCTTAATTTCATTCACTTTTTCATCGACAGTTTGTTTATGTTCTTTAATCTCGTTAACCTTTTCATCAACAGTTTGCTTATGCTCTTTAATTTCAGCAACTTTTTCATCTACTTGTTTTTTATGCTCTTTAATTTCAGTGATTTTATCCTCGGCGATTTGTTTGTCTTGCTGAAGTTTTGCATCTAACTCTTGTTTCTGTTGTTTAATCTCGCTAATTTTTTCATCAGCAACTTGTTTACGTTCATGTAG
>NZ_JBFUIN010000195.1:0-5852 GCF_056401855.1 Bacillus sp. P4_D3 | reverse complement strand
CACGCAATCTGGGCACCATGTAGTAAAGAACTTAACAACTACTGGCTCCTCGCTTGCGATGATGTCTTTGAATTCTTTGTCAGACTTGATTTCTCTCATGTTTTGTTGCTCCTTTTTCACTTATAATATTTTGGGTTATTTAGGCGGCGTTTTTGCCAAGAAAAGAAAACTTCTAACGAAAGTTCTTCTTTCCGAATAATTCTTTTGCAAATTGATCCACCGCAGTTTCCTGAAGTCCTGGTACAACATGTGAGTAGGTGTCCAGTGTGATACCTACTCTTTTATGTCCTAATCGTTCACTTACAATCTTCGGATGTATACCTTGTTTCAACATTAATGTTGCATGAGTATGCCTCAGATCATGGAACCGAATATCAGGAACCTCACTTTTCTTTATAAGCTTTTTCCAGAGCTGTGTCAAACTTCTGAAACGGCAGACCAAATCGCAGTCATTATAGCCTTCACCATATCGCTCTTTTTCCCTCAGAGATTTTTTGCAGATGGTCATTTAGTGCCATTAAAGTAATGTCAGGCAAAATCAGCAATCTCTTTCCTGAAGAGGTTTTTAGTTCATGGAATCCCTTTGTAATGTGAGAGAGGGAACGGTTAACAGATAACGTTCGTCTCTCAAAATCAATATCTTTCCATTGTAGACCTAAGATTTCACCTTTACGCATTCCACATGTAATAGCAAGAAGATAAGCGATATAATAATGGTTTTCTTTTGCATGTTCTAAAAAACGAAGAACTTCTTCATCGATTAAAAAACTAGGGGGTTAACGCTGATTTAGTGGAAAGAGCTCATTATATCACTCTTTCGGAGGAGGTGAGTTAGGATGCGGAAATGGTTAAAGAAACTATTTTCGAAAAAAACGCCCACCCTGCATTGTTTATGAGGAACAAGAAGGTGAGCTTCAATTAAACGAAACTGATTGGATTTGTGAAAATTGTGCCCAAATTATGCATGAACAAGGTATTGAAAGCGATGAATAGTACCCTTTACATCTTATTCCATATATAACAAAGCTGGTTAGCTTCTGATTCAAGTGCTATTAAATGATCATTATTAATAGAGTTATTCGTATACATTCTGTTCTTTTGGATGTTAAGAACCGTATAATTCACATCGTTATGTTCATTTGAAAATGTTGATTCGTTTAATAATGTCAGCGTTGAGTTGATGTTGTATTTATCAATTCGCTCTTTCTTTCCTTTGAAAAACAGTTTGATAAGATGCGGCTCATCATTAATGAGCAAACCGAGTTCAGGTGATGAGCGGACGATTAAATCATCTGATATCCAATGTGATTTACCTGGACCGAACCAAGAGACGTCGTTGTTTTTAATAAATTTTTTGTACTGCTTTATGACATCGATATAGTTTTGCTTTTTCCTTTGATCAACCGTTTGTACTAATGTTTCGAAACATTCAAAAGGTAGTTCATTTTGATGAAATTTAATAACAGTGTCTCGTAATTGTTTCCAGTAATCAAAAGCTGGTTGGTATTCAGGTTGAGATTTTAGATTTTTTACAAAGTTTGTTTTAGCTGCACTACTTTTCAGTGTGAAGTCTAAAAATTGTGTAAGTCCTACTTTAATTTCTGCCATATTACACCCCCTTTCCAAACATTACTAATTCGATAATAGAAAGGAAAATCCTGCATTTTTTAAGAAGGCGAGCTAGATGCTAGAAAACCAGATGTCCATGCACAATGGCCATGGTAAAGCTGATCCACAGGAGCAAGAAGGTATCATGACAACGTCTATCGATGCCGAAAAGTTACAAGATGCCATCAGTCGAGCGGTAATGATTTCACAGGAATATCCAGAAGGCGCGGAACCTGAGGGTGTGAATGGGAGCATTAATGAAGCATTGGAATTGTTACAAAAGTATTTTGGGCAATAAAAAAGGACTCACGGCAATGAGTCCTCATAAAAAAATATATGTTGGTATCAGTATAATATGGAAGGTGAGTGAATAGAACATGCAAGCAAAAGTATTGGTTAACACACTAAACATGGACCACGCTCAGTGGTTGCAAGCTATTGGTGGCTCAGATGTTTCTGCAATCGCAGGTTTAAATTAATGAAAATCAGCAGTTCAAGTACTCTTTGAAAAAACACAAGCGATTGAAAAGGAAGATTTACAAAGTGAATCGGCATATTTCGGAAACGTTTTGGAAGAGGTAGTTGCAAAAGAATTTTTCAAGCGTACGAATTTAAAGGTACAACGCAGAAATGCAATCCTGCAGCATCCTGAATACCCGTGGATGATTCAAATGTAGACCGATTGATTGTCGGTGAGAAGATTGGCCTTGAATGCAAAGTGTCGTCTGAATATTTTGAAAAAAGTGGGGATCAAAAGAAGGAAGGTGAGCAAAAACGYTATTTGAATAAAAGCTAGTGGACTAGTTTTTAACACTCACTGAAATTAAKAMTCATAAYATACTTTGTAATAACTTATATGGAAGTGAGTTGAATAMTAATGTTTTATTCATATTTTGATACCCGAGATAGAATGCGTCCGTATGGTACGGCGGGTATTACGTATAGCGGAGCACAAAGTACAATTCAAGCTGTTCAACAAGCGTTACAAGCACAGCAGCAAATTAGTCTAAACCTTCCAAATCTAGCTTGCATAATATGTAGTAATAGAGTAGAAAGGAGCGCTATATATGTCTTGTTATTACTACTGTAAGAATTGTGAGAGTTACCAAAAGAAAAATCATGATTGCTGTAAAAAAAGAAGTGAGTATTATAATAAGTGCGGTAAAAGATGTGATGACTGTTCTTGCGATCATAAGGAGAATAACCTTGTAAGAGCATCTGCCTTTAGAGCTGTAAATACAGTTAATCAAAACCTTCCAGCCAATACTTTTGTTAAAGTATTATTTCAAAATGAACAATTTGATTTAGCGAACGAATATAACCCAGCAACATCAGATTTTACTCCGAAAACTAGAGGCGTTTATTCCGTAATTGGAACGATTGGTTTCTTTCCAAACGATACAAATTTAAACTATAGAGCACGTGTAGAGGTTCGAGTGAATGGAAATGCGGCAATTGCTATTGATAACGACTTTTTTGGTCCAATAAATTTTGGTAATGTTGTAAGTGTTTCAACAATACTTCAATTACATGCAGGTGATATTGTCGAGATTTTTGCGCAAAGTAGTATAGATGGGGTTATTAGTAGTACAGAAGATGGTTCTCATTTTGAGGCTGCAAGATTCCCATCTCCAATTGTATAAATATTAAAAAGGAAAAAATTTTATTAACTCTGCTTTTCGGTGGAGTTTTTTTCATTTCATAATAGCAACAACTTGTCCAAACTTTTTAAATTTATTTTGCATAGTATACAATAATAGATTTAAAAGGGGATATAAATATGTCTTATTATTATTGTAAGCATTGTAATGGCTACAAAAAGAAACAGCATACTTGTTGTAAGAAGAGTACAGATTATTACGATAAGTGTTGTGATAATGAGAAAGATAAGCTTGTAAGGGCATCTGCTTTTAGAGCTGTTAGTACAGTAGATCAAAATGTCACTGCAAATACTTTTGTTAAAGTATTATTCCCAAATGAACAGTTTGATTTAGCGAATGAATATAATCCAGTAACATCAGAGTTTAYTCCGAAGACTAGAGGAGTTTATTCTATTATTGGTACAATCAGCTTTGCACCTAATGATAGTAATACGAATTATAGAGCGCGTGTAGAAATTCGGGTAAATGATAATCCAGCTATAGCGATAGATAATGACTTTTTTGGTCCACCCAATTTTGCAAATGTCGTAGCTGTTTCAACAATACTTCAATTACATGCAGGAGATGTAGTTGAAATTTTTGCTGAGAGTGATGTAGATGGACTGATTATACAAAATGATCCAGGATTTATTAGTACGCATTTTGAAGCTGCAAGATTCCCATCTCCAATAAAATAAAAGACATGTTTGTGATTTATGGACTATTTTTTAAAAAAAGGCTCTACCTTATGGTAGGGCCTTTTAGTTTAAGTTATTTAGAAGGTAATATATTAAAATAAGTTCATAAATACTTGATAAGCAACACCTAGAGTTAATACGATAGCTAACAGTTTTGCTACCCATCTCGGTGCATTTAAATTTAGTAAAAGGGAATGACATATATTAAATGTAATGCCGAGTGTTAAAAGAATTGCGATAAGATATAAAACTAATAGGAAGAAAGGTTGCTCTATGGAGCCGAAGTCAATTTTGGATGGATTCATGTAATATGTACCTCGTTTTTTATTGATATATTAATATAATAATGAAAAATACAAGAAATTGGAAGAGTAATGTAATAAATACTATAAAAGTAAATTTGAAGTTATGGATGGAGTAGATCAAATGATCTTTGAAAGACTATTCAAAGTCATCATTTGTTTAAGTTTGATATACAAGAACGAATGTTCTTGGTATACTGGAAAATAAAAAAGGTGCGTTTACATGACAAATTTTAGTAATATAATTGAAAAACTAGATGAAATGATTTATAAACCTAATAATCTATTAATTACTAAACGAAAAGAAGAAAAGCAAAATTCAGAATATGCAGGATGGGTATTCCAGCTAAATAATAGAAGCATACGATTTAGGGTATCGAAAATTACGCCTAATAAGATTGGACAATTTGTTTCTTTTTGGGAGAAAAATGCCTCTATGAGCAATCAGGCATTTTTTTATGATTCGGCTCCTAACCTTTTAGTTATCACTTGTATAGCGGATAATAAACTAGGACAATTTATTTTTCCAAAAGAGATTCTTCTAAAAGAAAAAATATTAAAAACGCAAAACCAAAAAGGGAAAATGGCTATGAGGGTTTACCCTATTTGGGATAAACCTGTTAGTAATCAAGCTAAGAAGAGTCAACTGTGGCAACTTCATTATTTTGTCGATTTAAGTGATACTGAAAATGTAGCTACAGATAAATTATTAAACTTATATTCATAGTGCATTATAAGAAAATGTTTTTTGAAATATTCAATGTTTGGTTAGATGGATATTTGGAAATGTTAACAAGATAATCCGTTAAGTAAAGAATAAAAAAGGAGCATACAAACAAAGTATGCTCAAAAAAGATAGGTTTTATGAGTGGAGAATCTCCATACGATAATATATGCTCATTTCATTAATATGTGTAAAATATCAACAAAATATCAATAGAATATCAATTAATGAGTTATTTTAGTTTTTTAATGAAGTCATGTTTTTGTGAAATGAAAAAGAGCCGTTTCTTTTGAAAGATGCGGCTCTTTTTACTATTTTGTTATCGTACTGTTCGAAATGATAAATCATAAAATTATACGATTAACAATTTGATAATGATCGGACTTCAGTTATATATTTCTTAAAGTCTGGATATTGAGATACAGTTTGGCAGGTAGGGGTGGGTAGTTGATTAATTAAAGACACATTTGTAATTACTTCGTTACAAGGACCGTAGAATGTAACTTTTAGCTTTGAATTCGGGGGAACTTTGAATACGATAGGGATTTTTCTCATTAAATAAACTCCTTACATAACAGGGGTTATATGTTTATTTCCTTTTAATTAGGAAGACATATTAATATAATATGTAATTTTTATTGTAGTTGATTATTACATATACTGTATGAGTTGATTTAATTTCTAGTACGTATCAAAATAGTGTTGTAAAAAAATATATATCATGTTTATAAAAAGCTTAAAAACAGACTAATACGAGGGAATAAGCGGTAATTAACTTGTCTCTATATAATAAATTGTAAAAAGGCAGCTTTTTTTAGCTGCCTTTTTACAGGGAGATTGAAAAATCTTGGAGGTCATTCATGAGTATAAGCAAAAATTG